>NZ_JBJDQL010000003.1:338164-419864 GCF_044903305.1 Streptomyces sp. NPDC019531
CCGAGGAGCCCGGAGGTCCAGAAGTCCGAGAGCCGGGCGAGCCCGCAGACCCCGGCCTGGGCCCCTCTCAGTGCCTGCGCCGTCGTCCCTTCCCGCCCCGGGCCGGAGCCGGTCGGCCACCGGCTGTCCCCGCGCTCGCGCTCGTCGCCGGTACGGCCGCAGGGACCCCCGCTACTGCCCCCGCGTCCGCCCCCGCCGTCTCCGACCCCGCACGGTCGGCGGAGACGACCAGCGCCGCCAGGGCTGTGGTGACCGGAACCGAGGCGACGAGGCCGATCGAGCCGACCAGTGTGCGCACGATCTCCTCCGCCACCAGCTCGCTGTTGGCGACAGCGCCCACGCTGGACTGGGCGATCGAGAAGAGCAGCAGCAGCGGCAGCGCGGCGCCCGCGTAGGCGAGGACGAGCGTGTTGACCACGGACGCGATGTGGTCGCGGCCGATCCGGATACCGGCGCGGTACAGCCCGCGCCAGCCCATCGCCGGGTTGGCCTCGTGCAGTTCCCAGACCGCCGAGGTCTGGGTGACCGTCACATCGTCGAGTACACCGAGCGAGCCGATGATGACGCCGGCGAGCAGCAGACCACTCATGTCGATCGACGGATACAGACCATGGATGAGCCCGGTGTTGTCGTCCGTGTTGCCGGTGAGCGCGGCCCAGCCGATGAACTGCGAGCCGAGAACGCCGATCAGCACCAGGGAGATCAGCGTGCCGAGGACCGCCACGGAGGTTCTCGCCGAAAGACCGTGGCACAGGTAGAGGGCGATCAGCATGATGGCGCTCGCCCCGATCACCGCCACGAGCAGCGGGTTCGAGCCCTGCAGGATCGCCGGCAGGATGAAGAAGTTCAGCACCATGAAGCTGATGGCCAGCGCGACCAGCGCCATGACTCCGCGCAGCCGTCCGACGACCACGACGGCGAGTGCGAAGATGCCGGCGAGCAGCCCCATCGGGAGCCTGCGATTCACGTCGGTGACCGAGTACTGCAAGTCCCGGGGCGCGGAGGGCTCGTACGCGACCACGACCTTCTCGCCCTCGTGCAACTGCCTCGACTGGTCCGGCTGGACGATCTCCGTGAAGGTGCGGCCGTTGTCCTTGCCGGTGTCGACCCGGATCGTCGCCTTCTTGCAGGTGCCGTTCGCCTGCTGCTCGGCGGAGGAGCCCTCGGCGGTGGAGGTGTCCCCGGTCGGGGTCTCCCCCGAGGCGTTCACCGACTTGCAGCTGACGCTCACGACCTTGCTGACCGTGGCCTGCTGGGTCTGCCGGTCGAAGCCGACACCGGTCCGTTCGTGTGCTGGAGCTCCACCGGGCCAGAGCACCGCGAGCCCCACCACGACGGCCACACCGAAGGGGATCAGGATCGCCGCGATGACCTTGCGCAGGTGCTTGGAGACGGGCGCCGCCGGGCCGTGGTTATGGCTGTGACCGTGCGAGTGGCCGGGTCCACCGCCGCCGCCGGACCCGGGACCGCTCGCATGCACGGGCCCGTCGCCGGGTCCGTGCCCGTGGCTGTCATCGCCTCCACCACGACCGCCGTGACGGCTGTCGTCACCGTCGTCACCGCTGCCATAGCCACCGCCACCAGCGTCCTGCTCGTGGCCGTAACCGTGCCCACCGCTGTGCTCGTGCTCGTGCCAGCCGTCGGCGCCGCCACCCCTGGGGCCACTGGGGGAGCCACTGCCGGGCCCAAGCCGGGGGCCGTTTCCGGGGCCCGGACGGCGCGGAGGCTCGGGGGGCGGGTACGGAGGCTGATGCGTCGTGGTCACCGACCGATCATCGCAAGAACGACAGGGGCCCTCTGTTCACCGCGCCCGAATTGACGCTAGCGTGGTGGCAACTTTGTACACGCGGGAGCTCGGAGCACCGGGCTGAGAGGGCGCTGACCTCCGTCCCAGCGATGTTTCACGTGGAACATCACGTCAAGTGAGTGACGTTCCCCACGAAACGTCGGCAGACGGAAACCGCTGCGTCGACCGCCGAACCTGTTACCGGGTAATGCCGGCGTAGGGAGTAGGTCTCATGACCATCAAGGACGCGCGCACGCCTGCCTCCGAGCAGATCGACGAGGAGGCCGGGACGTCCATCGGCTGGCACAAGGGGTACGTGACGGGCCCAGAGGGCTCGCGCCCCGATCTCCGGGTGCCGGTCCGCCAGGTGCACCTCACCAACGGGCAGTCGGTCACGCTGTACGACACGTCGGGCCCGTACACCGATCCGTTCACCGAGACGGACGTCCGCCGGGGCCTTGTGCCGCTGCGGGAGAACTGGATCATCGCCCGCGGCGACACCGAGGAGTACGCGGGCCGTCCCTCGCGCCCCGAGGACGACGGGATCAAGCACACCTCACCACGCGGTGGCCTGCGCAACCTCGACGCGGTGTTCCCGGGGCGGCCACGCCAGCCGCGCCGCAGCCGCGACGGCAACGCGGTCACACAGCTCGCTTACGCCCGCCGCGGTGAGATCACACCGGAGATGGAGTACGTCGCCATCCGGGAGAGCGTCGAACCCGAGGTGGTCCGGGAGGAGATCGCTGCGGGCCGTGCGGTGCTCCCGGCGAACGTCAACCACCCGGAGATCGAGCCGATGATCATCGGTAAGCGGTTCCTGGTGAAGGTCAACGCCAACATCGGCAACTCCGCGGTCACCTCCTCAATCGAGGAGGAGGTCGAGAAGATGACCTGGGCGACCCGCTGGGGCGCCGACACGGTCATGGACCTGTCCACCGGCCGCAACATCCACACCACCCGCGAGTGGGTGCTGCGCAACTCCCCCGTCCCCATCGGCACGGTGCCGCTCTACCAGGCGCTGGAGAAGGTCGACGGCCGCGCCGAGGAACTGACCTGGGAGATCTACAAGGACACGGTCATCGAGCAGGCCGAGCAGGGCGTCGACTACATGACGGTCCACGCGGGCGTCCGGCTGCCGTACGTACCGCTGACGGCCAACCGCAAGACGGGCATCGTCTCGCGCGGTGGCTCGATCATGGCGGCCTGGTGCCTCGCACACCACAAGGAGTCGTTCCTCTACGAGAACTTCGAGGAGCTCTGCGAGATCCTCGCCGCCTATGACGTCACGTACTCGCTGGGTGACGGCCTCAGGCCCGGTTCGATCGCGGACGCCAACGACGAGGCGCAGTTCGCGGAGTTGCGCACGCTCGGGGAACTCAACACGATCGCGAAGCGTTTCAACGTACAGACCATGATCGAGGGCCCGGGACATGTCCCGATGCACAAGATCAAGGAGAACATCGAGCTTCAGCAGGAGATCTGTGAGGAAGCTCCCTTCTATACGCTCGGCCCGCTGACCACCGACATCGCGCCGGCCTACGACCACATCACCTCAGGTATCGGCGCCGCGATGATCGCCTGGTGGGGCACCGCGATGCTCTGCTACGTCACGCCCAAGGAGCACCTGGGCCTGCCCAACCGGGACGACGTCAAGACCGGTGTCATCACCTATAAGATCGCGGCCCACGCGGCCGACCTCGCCAAGGGACACCCAGGCGCCCAGGAATGGGACGACGCCCTCTCCGACGCCCGCTTCGAGTTCCGGTGGGAGGACCAGTTCAACCTCGCCCTGGACCCGGACACGGCCCGTGAGTTCCACGACGAGACCCTCCCGGCCGAACCGGCCAAGACGGCCCACTTCTGCTCCATGTGCGGCCCGAAGTTCTGCTCGATGAAGATTAGCCAAAGCATCACAAAGCAGTTCGGCGGTACGGCGGCTGCGGGGGCGACGGCTGAGGAGGTCGCTGAGGGGATGCTGCAGAAGTCGAAGGAGTTCGCGGCGAGCGGGAACCGGGTGTATTTGCCGCTCGCGGACTGAGACCCGCGTGTGACGGGCCGCGTTTCCGACTGGTCCCCATCCAAGTCGGAAACGCGGACCTGATTTTTCCAGGCGGAGGCGGATGGACAGGGTGTCCCGGATACGCAATCCTGCCTTGGCGATCACGCGCCTGCGGTGGCCGCATCGTGCGAGGGGTGGGGTTCGTGGAGCGATCACAGGCCGGGGCTCTGCCGCCGGAAGCCCTCCGTTACCGGTCGACGCGTCTGCAACGCGTGCTGCCTGTCTTGCCTCTCTTCGTCGTCGTCATGGGCACGCACATCTGGGAGTGGGTGGCTGGGGCGCCATCGGGCGCTGAGGTGGCAGGGACGTCCGGTACGTGGGCCGCCCTGCTGTTCGTGCCGCTGATCATGAATAGGCATTTCGGCATCACGCTCTCGCAGTCGACAGCCATCGTGCACAACCTCCGACGCCGGACCATCCAGTGGGCCGAAGTCCAAGTCATCCGCATCGAGTATGTCCTCGGGACCCGGACCGTCGTGATCTACGAAGCGGACGGCCGCCGTACCAGCCTGCGGGCACCTATCACCGGTTTCCTTTCCTGGGATCGCGAATTCGAAGAGAAGTTCCACAAGATTGGCAGGTGGTGGTTGGAGCACCGTGGAGAGGACTGGGTTCCTGTCCCGCCGCCCGAATCATGGTGGAATGCTCCGTCGGCGCCCAGCGGGAATCCATTCGCTCCTCCCGCGTAGTTGACTGCCGACCCACGCGCCCTTCGTGCGATGGAGCGACCTTGGCGTGAAGATGCGCGCAGACCGACTCCGGTCTGAACCTGTCTTCCATGAAGATCTCCCAGGACATCCGCCGACGCCACGGCGACAGTCAGGGGGAGATCGAGGAGGGAATGGCCCAGAAGTCGAAGGAGTTCGCGGCGGCGGGCAACCGGGTGTATCTGCCGATCGCCGACTGACGAAGGCGAGACGCCGACTGACGAACGCGACACGCGGACTGCCGTAGGCGAACGCGGACCTCCGAAGGCGACGCACAGGCAGGCGGCGCGCAGCCGGGTCTTCGGCTTGCGCTCCCCGTGGTGGGGGCGCAAGCCGAGGGGCTCGACCGGGTGTCACTCCGGCTGGTGTTCCGGCCCCCCGAAGTCCGGGCTGGTGTAGTCCGGGCTGCTGAAACTCGGGCGGGCACCGGAGGCTCCGTCGTCCGGGCTGCTGAAGCCAGGGCGGTCGTAGCCGAGGTTGGGCATACGGCTGGTCGGTGCGGGCGGTGCCGTGTGGTGCAGAGCGGCGGTGCCGGGGTCGGCCAGCGCTTCCCTGAGGAAGGGGAGGATGCCGCGTTCCAGCAGGGCTTCGCGCCAGGCGTCCCTGGCCCGCGCCACCTCCCCGCTGAGCTCGCCGTATCCCGCGTCCGGCGAGGGCCGGTTTCGCAGGGCGGTGAGCAGCAGGCCGCCGGCGGCGACGAGGATCGCGACCGCGGTCAGGGCACCGAACACCCATCCGATAGTGATCATCGCGTGGGCGAACGCCGGCGGCGGACTGAGCATCTGGAGGATGTAGCCCACGAGCAGGAAGATCGCCGCTGCGATGCCGGCGAGGACAGGTGTCAGGACGGCGGCGACGGCGACGGCGCCCGCACCGGCGGTCTCGGCGACCTCTCCCATGGTGGTGGCGAGCCCCATCGCACCCGTGCCCGACTCGGCGGGGCCGGGTTCGTGCACGGACGACAGGGTGGACGGCGCCGGACGGCGCTGTTCCTCGCGGACCTTCACGTAGTGCTGGTACTCGGTCGCCGCGGCCGCCGTGATGAGTGCGGTGGCGTTCAGCGCCATGGTGCGCAGCTGTTCGGGATTCAGCCGCTGTCCGACAGCGGCCAGTTCGGGACGGTGTGGTGCGGAGCGCAGCGCCTCATCGAGGATCCGCTCGTACTCCTGGCGGTCCTCGCTGTGCAGGTGCTGCGGAACGCTGTTCATGTGCATCCCCCGATGCTCCGTAGGGCTTGGGGCTCGCATGCCAACGAGCCGTCGGGCAGAAACGGAGGGGAGCCTGCTACGGATAAGCAGATGGTAGAGCGGTGACGGCACAGGGTGACAGGGGGTTTCCAGAAATTGGCCTCTGGCCTGCGCGGTCTCCGGTCAGTCCGGCATAGGGAGACGACTGCCCTGTGAACGTTCAGATATCCAGGGGAAGTTGCTGGACCAGCAGTTTTCCGGCCATGGTCACCCCACCGTCCATCGCGATGGCCAGTCCGTCGGCGTAGACGTGCGGTCCCTCGACCACCGGACCGGATTCGTCCTCGTCGTCCTCGGAGCCCACTTCGCCGAGCAGATAGGGAATCGGGCTGTGGCCGTGAACGATGCGGGTGCCGCCGTACATATCGAGCAGCGAGCGCACATGGTCGGCTCCGCCCTCGTCGCGGAAGGAGAAGCGCTTGGTGAACTTGCGGAACAGATCCCACACCTCGTCCGCGTCGTTGCGCGTGAGGGTCTCGCGGACGGTGTCGTTGACCGCCTCGATCGAGTCGCCGTAGTCGAGGTAAGCGGTGGTGTCGGAGTGCACGAGCAGATGTCCGTCGACCTCCTCGACCGCGTCCAGTCGTGCCATCCACTGCAGATGGTGGTCCTGGAGGCGGTCCATATCGGTCTTCTGGCCGCCGTTGAGCAGCCAGGCCGCCTGGAAGGTGGCGGTGCCGGCGCCGGAGTTGACGGGGGTGTCGCCGAACCGCTTGGCGCCGATCAGCAGCAGTTCGTGGTTGCCCATGAGGGCCTTGCAGTAGCCGCCGGCCGCTGCGGCCTCCGCGGACAGTCGCATCACGAGGTCGATGACGCCGATGCCGTCGGGGCCGCGGTCGGTGAAGTCGCCGAGGAACCACAGCCGGGCGGTGCCCGCGCTCCAGTTGCCCGCCTCGTCGACGAGGCCCTTCTCCTGGAGTGCGGCCAACAGCTCGTCGAGATAGCCGTGGACGTCGCCGACGACGAACAGCGGACCGGGACCGTCCACCGCATGGGACGCGGGGTCGGCGGCCGCCTGGAGCTCGTCACCGTGGTGGATGACGGGCAGGTCCTGCTCGGTGGGGGTGTACCCCTCCGGGTACGCCTCCTCGTGGGCCGGTACGACGTCGCCTGGGTGTGTGCTGTGGCCGTACGGGCCGGTCTCGTTGACGTACGCGGGCACCCGGAAGTCGCGCAGCACCGCCGTGCGCTCCACCTCGGGTCCCTGACCGGCCCCCTGAGTCATCAGACCCCTCCACCATCGCGCCGCATCTGCACCGCTTCGGACTGCCTGGTCGCAGCGGCCCGCGGTGTCGTGGGCCCATCATAGGAATGCGGATCGCGCCATGTGATGACCCAGGGGTGGTGAATCGGAGCAAGACTCCTGTTCACCGCGGCATTCGCCCCGATTGGGCCGGGCTTCGACCACCGGCCGGCCGCTTCCGGCTACTTCTCCTCGGGCGACCGTGGCGGGCTGACCGTCGTGCGCGGGGCCCGACGCTGGGACGAGGTGCGCACGATCAGCTCCGTCGGCATCACCTGCTCGACCGGTTGGTCCGATTCGACCCCCTCGATGGCGTCGATGAGGAGCTGGACCACGGCCGTGCCGATCCGGCGCGGCTTGAGGGAGAGCGTGGTGACGGGCGGCTCGGTGCTGGCGTACACCGTGGACTCGCTGCAGCAGACGATCAGCAGGTCGTCCGGGACGCGCAGTCCGTAGCGGCGGGCGGCGGCGAGCAGGTCGGTGCCGTTGGGGTCGAACAGGCCGTAGACGGCGTCCGGTCGGTCGGGGCGGGCGAGCAGCCGGTCGGCGGCGACGGCACCCGCGCATGGATCGTGCGCGGGGTAGGCCTCGTAGACCGGATCCTGGCCCACCCGCTCGCACCAGCGCAGATACGCGGTGGTCGACAGATGGGTGTACGTGTCCGTCGTCGTCCCGGTCAGCAGGCCGATGCGGCGGGCGCCGGCGTCGGCCAGATGGTCGAGGATGCCGAGTACGGCGGCCTCGTGGTCGTTGTCGACCCACGCGGTGACCGGGAGCGCGCCCGCCGGGCGGCCGTCGGAGACCACCGGTAGACCCTGCCGGACCAGTTCGCTGACGACCGGGTCCTGGTCGGACGGGTCGATGACCACGGTGCCGTCCAGTGCGACGTTCGACCACACGTCGTGGCGCGAGGTCGCGGGCAGGATGACGAGGGCGTAACCGCGGGCGAGCGCGGCGGAGGTGGCGGCCCGTGCCATCTCGGCGAAGTAGGCGAACTCGGTGAAGGTGAAAGGTTCATCCCCGTACGTCGTCACGGTCAGGCCGATGAGTCCTGACTTGCCGGTACGGAGCGTTCTGGCCGCGGCGGAGGGCCGGTATCCCAGCCGGTCGGCGACCTCCCTGACATGGCGGCGGGTGGCGTCCGGGAGCCTGCCCTTGCCGTTCAGGGCATCGGAGACGGTCGTGATGGAGACTCCGGCGGCGGCGGCCACGTCTCTGATGCCCGCCCGGCCCGGCCGACTGCCTCGACGTGAGGTTTCCGCGCGGCTCACCTGGTGCTTCCCTGCTGCTGTCATGGCGAGCCGATAGTAGGGCTCATGCGGTGGGGTAGGGCGGACGCATATGCACGCGTTGACAGGCACGTTTCTGCAAGGTCATTTCATGTCAACTGGCTGAGAAACAAAGCCAGTTAAACGATCCAATGGCACTACGTAACTTGTCGGCACGCATGGGCCTGCCAAGTCCCCGATGTTTCGAAGAGGTCTCAACTCACCTTGACGGGTGATGCGCGCCACGGCGCGAACCACCGGCGCATAGATATATCTGACCGCGCCCCCCGATTCGCCTGGCTTCGTACGACGATGCCCGTGATGCCAGTGGGGCAGATGGGGCGCGCGGGGTACTGGCGCTACGTGCCTCCGCACCGGTACGCACGGGCGCCCAATCCTCATAGGGTGAGCAGTATTGGAAGCCGCTGCCAGAGTCGGCTGCCATGAGTCGGCTGTCCATGAGTCGGCTGCCCATGAGTCGGCGGTCATGAGTCGGTGGTCATGAGGAGGACTGCGGTGAGCGAGACGAGCCCCAAGCTGCGCGCCGAGCTGGAGGGTATCCCCACCTACAAGCCGGGCAAGCCGGCCGCGGCCGGCGGTCCGGTGGCCTACAAGCTGTCCTCCAACGAGAACCCGTATCCACCGCTGCCGGGCGTGCTGGAGACCGTGACGGCCGCGGTCTCCTCCTTCAACCGCTACCCGGACATGGCCTGCACCGGCCTGATGAACGAACTCTCCGAGCGGTTCGGTGTCCCGCTCTCCGACCTCGCCACCGGCACCGGCTCGGTCGGTGTCGCCCAGCAGCTGATCCAGGCGACCTCGGGCCCCGGTGACGAGGTGATCTACGCCTGGCGGTCCTTCGAGGCGTACCCGATCATCACGCAGATCAGCGGCGCGACCTCGGTGAAGGTGCCGCTGACGGCGGGCGATGTGCACGACCTGGACGCGATGGCCGACGCGATCACCGACCGCACCCGGCTGATCTTCGTCTGCAACCCCAACAACCCGACGGGCACGGTGGTGAGGCGGGCCGAGCTGGAACGGTTCCTCGACCGGGTGCCGAGCGATGTGCTGGTGGTGCTCGACGAGGCCTACCGCGAGTTCATCCGCGACCCCGAGGTGCCGGACGGCGTGGAGCTGTACCGCACCCGGCCGAACGTCTGTGTGCTGCGCACCTTCTCCAAGGCGTACGGCCTAGCGGGCCTGCGTGTCGGCTTCGCGATCGCCCATGAGCCGGTGGCGGCGGCACTGCGCAAGACGGCGGTGCCTTTTGGAGTCAGCCAGCTCGCGCAGGAGGCGGCGATCGCCTCGCTGCGGGCCGAGGACGAACTGCTCGGCCGGGTCGGCTCGCTGGTCTGCGAGCGCAACCGTGTGGTGGAGGGGCTGCGCGCCCAGGGCTGGACGGTGCCGGAGTCCCAGGCCAACTTCGTGTGGCTGCGGCTGGGGGAGCGCACGGTCGACTTCGCGGCGGCGTGCGAACAGCACGGCGTGGTCGTACGTCCGTTCCCGGGCGAGGGTGTGCGGGTCACGGTCGGCGAGACCGAGGCGAACGACATCCTCCTGAAGGTGGCGGAGGCCTTCCGTAAGGAGCTCTAGCTCACACCGGCCGCGCGTGCGCGCAGGTCAGGACGGTTCAACAGGGGGGTTCCCGGCGGTAATCGGGACCCCCCGTCGTCTATCGAAAGCAGGTGCGGCATACTGGCTTGTGAATGTGAACGCTTTCACAAGCGAACGCTTCGCACGCATATGTTCCACAAGCCTGTGAGGTAAGGAGCGGCGACGTGGACCTGGCTCTGGCGCCGGAGACCCTGGCGCGCTGGCAGTTCGGCATCACCACCGTCTACCACTTCCTGTTCGTCCCCCTGACGATCTCCCTGGCCGCCCTCACGGCCGGCCTCCAGACCGCCTGGGTGCGTACGGAGAACGAGAAGTACCTCAGGGCCACCAAGTTCTGGGGCAAGCTCTTCCTGATCAACATCGCGATGGGTGTGGTCACCGGCATCGTGCAGGAGTTCCAGTTCGGCATGAACTGGTCCGACTACTCGCGCTTCGTCGGCGATGTCTTCGGCGCTCCGCTCGCCTTCGAGGCGCTGATCGCCTTCTTCTTCGAGTCGACCTTCATCGGTCTGTGGATCTTCGGCTGGGACAAGCTTCCCAAGAAGATCCACCTGGCCTGTATCTGGATGGTCTCGATCGGCACGATCCTGTCGGCGTACTTCATCCTCGCGGCCAACTCCTGGATGCAGCACCCGGTCGGCTACCGGATCAACAAGGAGAAGGGCCGTGCCGAACTCACCGACTTCTGGGCGGTGCTGACCCAGAACACCACGCTGGCCCAGGTCTTCCACACGATGTCGGCGACCTTCCTCACCGGTGGCGCCTTCATGGTCGGCATCGCGGCCTTCCATCTGTTCCGCAAGAAGCACATCCCCGTGATGAAGACCTCGCTGCGGCTCGGCCTGGTCACCGTGGTCATCGCCGGCATGCTCACCGCCATCAGCGGTGACACCCTCGGCAAGGTCATGTTCAAGCAGCAGCCGATGAAGATGGCGGCCGCCGAGGCGCTGTGGGACGGCCAGGACTCGGCGCCCTTCTCGATCTTCGCCTACGGCGACGTGGAGAAGGGCCACAACACCGTGGCTATCGAGATCCCGGGCCTGCTGTCCTTCCTCGCCAACGACGACTTCACCTCGTACATCCCCGGCATCAACGACGTCAACAAGGCCGAACAGCAGAAGTACGGGCCCGGCGACTACCGGCCCAACATCCCCGTCACCTTCTGGGCGTTCCGCTGGATGATCGGCTTCGGCATGGCGTCCTTCGCCATCGGCCTTGCCGGACTCTGGCTGACCCGCAAGAAGTTCATGCTGCCGCAGCACCTGAGGGTCGGCGAGGACGAGGTGCCGCACCTGGTCCTCTTCAAGAACAAGGCCCTCAGCCCCAAGCTCGGCAGGCTCTACTGGCTGGTGGCGATCTGGACCCTGGGCTTCCCCCTGATCGCCAACTCCTGGGGCTGGATCTTCACCGAGATGGGCCGTCAGCCGTGGGTCGTCTACGGCGTCCTGCAGACCCGGCACGCGGTCTCCCCCGGCGTCTCCCAGGCCGAGGTCCTCATCTCGATGATCACCTTCACGACCCTGTACGCCATCCTCGCTGTCGTCGAGGTCAAGCTGCTGGTGAAGTACATCAAGGCGGGCCCGCCCGAGCTCACCGAGGCCGACCTCAACCCGCCCACGAAGATCGGCGGCGACGCCCGTGACGCCGACAAGCCGATGGCCTTCTCGTACTAGGCCTCGCTGCTAGGCCAAGGGAGCTCAAGTCATGGAACTTCACGACGTCTGGTTCGTGCTCATCGCCGTCCTGTGGACCGGCTACTTCTTCCTGGAGGGCTTCGACTTCGGGGTCGGCGTCCTCACCAAGCTGCTCGCCCGCGACCGGGTCGAGAAGCGTGTTCTGATCAACACCATCGGTCCCGTCTGGGACGGCAATGAGGTGTGGTTGCTCACCGCGGGCGGGGCGACCTTCGCCGCCTTCCCCGAGTGGTACGCCACCCTCTTCTCCGGCTTCTACCTGCCGCTGCTGGTCATCCTGGTCTGCCTGATCGTCCGCGGGGTCGCCTTCGAGTACCGCGCCAAGCGACCCGAGGAGAACTGGCAGCGCAACTGGGAGACCGCGATCTTCTGGACCTCGCTCATCCCGGCGTTCCTGTGGGGCGTCGCCTTCGGCAACATCGTCCACGGCGTGAAGATCGACCGGAACTTCGACTACGTCGGCGGCCTCTGGGACCTGTTCAACCCGTACGCCCTGCTCGGCGGAGTGGTGACGCTGACGCTGTTCACCTTCCACGGCACGGTGTTCACCGCGCTCAAGACGGTCGGGGAGATCCGGGAACGGGCACGGAAGCTGGCGCTTCGGGTCGGAGTGGTGACGGCTGCGGCGGCAGTGGTCTTCCTTCTGTGGACCCAGGTCGACAAGGGAGACGGCAAGAGCCTGGTGGCGATGGTCGTGGCGGTCGCCGCACTGCTCGCCGCTTTGGTGGCCAATCAGGCCGGACGCGAGGGATGGTCGTTCGCACTGTCCGGCGTCACCATCGTGGCCTCGGTCGCCATGCTCTTCCTGGCGCTGTTCCCGAACGTCATGCCGTCCACGCTCAATGACGACTGGAGCCTGACGGTCACCAACGCCTCTTCCAGCCCGTACACCTTGAAGATCATGACCTGGTGTGCCGGTATCGCCACGCCGATCGTCCTCCTCTACCAGGGTTGGACCTACTGGGTGTTCCGCAAGCGCATCGGAACGCACCACATCGCTGAAGCCGCGCACTGAGGTGTGTTTCACGTGAAACCAATCGATCCGCGTCTGCTCCGGTACGCCCGCGCCACCCGCCTGTTCATGGCGGCGATCGTCGGTCTGGGCGTCGTCGGAGCGGCGCTGGTCATCGCTCAGGCGATGCTCATCGCCGAAGTGGTGGTCGGCGCCTTCCAGCACGGTCTGTCGGCGGGGGAACTCCGCACTCCCCTGCTGCTGTTGGCCTCGGTCGCCTGCGGGCGCGCTCTCGTCTCCTGGCTCACCGAGCTCGCCGCGCACCGCGCGAGCGCCGCGGTGAAGTCGGAGCTGCGGGGGCGGCTGCTGGAGCGTGCCGTGGCCCTCGGTCCCGGGTGGCTGAGCGGGCAGCGGACCGGGTCGCTGGTCGCCCTCGCCACCAGGGGAGTCGACGCCCTCGACGACTATTTCTCGCGCTATCTCCCGCAGTTGGGTCTTGCGGTGGTCGTGCCGGTGGCGGTGCTGGCGAGGATCGTGACCGAGGACTGGGTCTCGGCGGCCATCATCGTCGGGACCCTGCCCCTCATCCCCGTCTTCATGGTGCTGATCGGCTGGGCCACCCAGTCCCGGATGGACCGTCAGTGGCGGCTGCTGTCCCGGCTGTCGGGGCACTTCCTGGTCGTCGTCGCGGGGCTGCCGACCCTCAAGGTGTTCGGCCGGGCCAAAGCGCAGGCCGAGTCGATCAAACGCATCACCGGCGAGTACCGCCAGGCGACCATGCGGACGCTGCGGATCGCCTTCATCTCCTCTTTCGCCCTGGAGCTGCTGTCGACGCTCTCGGTGGCGCTGGTCGCCGTGACGATCGGGATGCGGCTCGTGCACGGCGAGATGCATCTCTACGACGGCCTCGTCATCCTCATCCTGGCTCCCGAGGCGTATCTGCCGTTGCGGCAGGTCGGCGCGCAGTATCACGCGGCGGCGGAAGGGCTGGCCGCCGCCGAGGAGATCTTCTCGGTCCTGGAGAGGCCGGTGCCGGTGTCGGGTACCGCCGTGGTGCCGTCGGGCGGGCTGGTCTTCGAGCAGGTCACGGTCAGGTACCCGGGGCGCTCCGGGGACGCCGTCACGAACGTGTCCTTCGAGGTCGCGCCCGGGGAGACGGTCGCGCTCGTCGGGCCCAGCGGGGCGGGCAAGTCGACGCTGCTGAACGTCCTGCTGGGCTTCGTACGGCCGGCCGAGGGGCGGGTGCGGATCGGGGGAGCCGATCTCGCCGAGCTCGACCTGGAGGAGTGGCGGTCGCGCATCGCATGGGTGCCGCAGCGGCCGCAGCTGTTCGCCGGGACGATCACCGAGAACGTACGGCTCGCCCGGCCCGACGCCGACGAGGCGGCCGTACGGCGGGCGTTGCGGGACGCGGGATCGCTGGAGTTCGTCGACGCGCTGCCCGGGGGCGCTGACACGGTGCTCGGCGAGGACGGGGCCGGGCTGTCCGCCGGGCAGCGGCAACGGCTCGCGCTGGCACGGGCGTTCCTCGCGGACCGCCCGGTGCTGCTCCTGGACGAGCCGACGGCGGCGCTCGACGGGGCGACCGAGGCGGAGGTCGTGGCGGCGGTACGGCGGCTGGCGGCCGGGCGGACGGTGCTCCTGGTGGTGCACCGGCCGGCGTTGCTGGGGGTCGCGGACCGGGTGGTGCGGCTGGCGGAACCGGCGGCTCACGTGCCGGTGGAGGTCACGGCCAGGGCATCCGAGGCTCAGGTGGTGGAGACCGGCGTCGCCGCTTCGGCCGAGCCCGGGGCGGTCGATGTGCCCTCGGACCGGCGGGGCCCTCTCGCCCGCGTCCGAGCCATGTCCGGCCCCCGGCATGGCCGGCTCGCCCTCGCGCTGCTGCTCGGCAGCCTCGCGCTCGGCAGTGCGGTGGGTCTGATGGCCACCTCGGGATGGCTGATCTCGCGGGCCTCGCAGCAGCCGCCCGTGCTGTATCTGATGGTGGCCGTGACGGCGACCAGGGCCTTCGGCATCGGCCGGGCCGTCTTCCGGTACGCGGAGCGGCTGGTGTCGCACGACGCCGTGCTGCGGATGCTCGCCGACACGCGGGTCGCCGTGTACCGGCGGCTGGAGCGACTGGCACCCGCCGGTCTGCGGACGGCGCGCCGGGGTGATCTGCTCTCGCGGCTCGTCTCGGACGTGGACGCACTTCAGGACTACTGGCTGCGCTGGTTGCTGCCCGCCGCTGCCGCGGCCGTGGTGTCGGCGGCCTCCGTTGGCTTCACGTCGTGGCTGCTGCCCGAGGCCGGTGCCGCGCTCGCCGTGGGCCTGCTGGCCGCCGGTGCCGGTGTCCCGCTCGTCAGCGGTGCCGTGGCCCGCCGGGCCGAGCGCAGGCTCGCCCCCGCCCGCGGAGCACTGGCGACCCGTGTGACCGATCTGCTCACCGGAACCGCGGAGTTGACCGTCGCCGGTGCCCTGCCCGCCCGTACCTCAGAGGCGCGGCGGGCCGACGGCGTCCTCACCCGGATCGCCGCGCGCACCGCCACCGCCACCGCACTCGGCGACGGACTCACCACCCTGATCTGCGGCCTGACCGTCACGGCCACCGCCCTCGTCGGCGCCCAGGCGGTCGCCGCTGGGCGCCTGGGCGGGGTCACCATGGCCGTCGTGGTCCTCACCCCGCTGGCCGCCTTCGAGGCGGTACTCGGACTGCCGCTCGCCGTGCAGCACCGCCAGCGGGTGCGCAGGAGCGCGGAGCGCGTCTACGAGGTGCTGGACGCGCCCGAGCCCGTACGGGAACCGGAGCAGCCGCGACCGGCGCCCGCCTCGCCGTTCCCGGTAGTGCTCAAAGGACTGACCGCGCGTTACGAGGGCCAGGAGCGGGACGCCCTCACCGGGCTCGACCTGACCCTTCACCGGGGCCGCAGGGTCGCCGTGGTCGGCGCGTCCGGCTCCGGCAAGACGACCCTCGCGCAGGTCCTGTTGCGCTTCCTGGACACGGACGCAGGCACCTACACCCTGGGCGGAGCGGACGCCCACGGGCTGGCGGGCGACGACGTACGGCGCCTGGTGGGGCTGTGCGCGCAGGACGCGCACCTCTTCGACAGCTCGGTGCGCGAGAACCTGCTCCTCGCGAAGAAGGACGCGACCGAAGACGAGCTGCGGGAGGCGCTGAGCCGGGCCCGGCTGCTCGACTGGGCGGAGAGCCTGCCAGACGGCCTCGACACGCTGGTCGGCGAGCACGGGGCGTGGCTGTCCGGTGGCCAGCGGCAGCGCCTCGCGCTGGCCCGGGCACTGCTCGCCGACTTCCCGGTCCTCGTCCTGGACGAGCCCGCCGAGCATCTCGACCTGCCCACCGCGGACGCGCTCACCGCCGATCTCCTGGCCGCCACCGAGGGCCGTACGACCCTCCTCATCACGCACCGGCTGGCGGGTCTCGACTCGGTGGACGAGGTCGTCGTACTCGACGGGGGACGGGTCGTGCAGCGGGGTTCCTACACGGAGTTGGTTGCTGTGGAGGGGCCGTTGCGGGGGATGGCGGAGCGGGAGGCTGAGTCGGAGCTGCTGGTGGCGGCGGGCTGAGACCCGGGCGGCTCCGAAGACCCAGTCCGGCTTTCTCGGGCAAACCGGGCTCATTGCGCTCGGGGTAAGCCCCACCCCTCGCGGACCGTCGGCCGAACTCGCCGTGCGGCTGCTGGAGGCGATGCGGTCCGTCGGCAACGGTCTGCTGCTGCACGCCACGCTGGAGCGGATCTGCGAGAGGGCGGCGGAACTGAACGGCGCCCGCTATGCGGCCCGCTCGGCTTCAAGCCCTCGCGCCGCTTTGTCGGCGCGCTCGACACCGTGGTCGGCGACCGCACGGGCAAGAGCCTCGTCGCGGCTCTGCGGGAGGCCCTCTCCAACGCCTTCCGGCACGCCGGGGCCTCCCGGATCGACGTCGTCGTCGACCCTGCCGGGCGGCAGCGACGGCGTACGTCTGACCACTGCGGATGACGGTGAGGCATTCCCGAGGGCGGTCGGCACAGCGGTCCGAACAACCTGAAGCGGCGTGCGGAGGCCCCGGGCGAGACATCGGCACGGGCCCGGATGGGCGAGGACGGCGGCGGTACGACCATCGTGTGGCAGGCACCATACTGACCCGTCCGCAGCAATGTGTCCCCCAGCCGTACGACTTGAACAGGACCGCGACGGGGAGCCCGGGACAGGATCGCTGACATGCGATCACCTCGCCGTCATCCGCTGCTCGTTCCGGCGCTGCTGTGTGCGTTCGCGATACTGGCGGTCCGGCCCACGGACGCCGCCGCCGACGGTGCGGACCGCCGAAAGGACGGTGATCCGGGGCTCAGTGCGCAGGTGGCGCGGTTGTACCAGGACGCGGCCCTGGCGACACAGCGATACGAGGCGGGCCGCCAGGAGGCGGTGGTGCAGCGGGCGCAGGCGCTGCGGTCCGAGGCTCTCCTCGACCGGGAGCGGCGGGAGATCGCCGTCCTGCACGAGGAACTCGGCCGTATCGCCCGCGCCCAGTACCGTGACGGCGGCGGCCTTCCGCTCACCGCGCAGATCATCTTCGCCGCCGACACCAGTGAGTTGATAGAGGGTCAGCACGTCTTCTCCCGGACGACGGTGGCCGTCAACAACGCGGTCGAAAAGAGTCGTCGGGCCGAGGCACGGCTCGCGGCGGACGAGGCGAGGTCGGCGGCGGCCTGGCAGAAGCTGGAGAGGCGGAGCACCGAACTGGCCGCGTTGAAGAACGACATCGAGCAGAAGCTCGAAGAGGCCCGTTGGCAGTTGCAGGGGCAGGCCGACGCCTCCGTCGCGGCCGGTGCGTGCAGGGGTGCCGTACGCCTGGACCAGCCGCAGCAGGCCCCCGCCGGCGCATGGGTCACACCGGTGGAGGTGTACGAGTTGTCCGCCGCGTTCGGCAGCGGCGGGTCGCGGTGGGCGAGCCGGCACACCGGGCAGGACTTCGCGGTGCCGATCGGCACGCCGGTACGGGCGGTGGGCGCGGGCCGTGTGGTGCGGGTCTCCTGCGGTGGCCCCTTCGGCATCGAGATCGTGATCGAGCACCCCGGCGGCTATTACACGCAGTACGCCCATCTCGCCGCCGTCGGTGTCGATCAGGGGGAGAGCGTCGTCCCCGGCCAGGTGGTCGGGCAGTCGGGCACGAGCGGCAACTCCACCGGCCCGCACCTGCACTTCGAGGTGCGGGTCACGCCGGAGATGGGCTCGGCGGTGGACCCGGTGCCATGGCTGGCGGCACGTGGGGTACCGGTCGGCTGAGCGCGTGTGTGGAGTGCGCGGAAAGCCGAGGGGAGACCGCGCCTACGGCCGCTCCAGCATTCGCTCGATCACGACCGCCACCCCGTCGTCGTTGTTGGCGACGGTTCTGCCCGAGGCCGCGGCGATCACATCCGGGTGGGCGTTGCCCATCGCGTACGACTGTCCCGCCCAGGTGAGCATCTCGACGTCGTTGGGCATGTCCCCGAAGGCGACGACCTCCTCGTGCGAGATGCCGCGTTCGGCACAGCACAGGGCGAGTGTGCTGGCCTTGGAGACGTCGGGGCCGCTGATCTCCAGCAGGGCGCTGGGGCTGGACCGGGTGACGTTGGCGCGGTCGCCGATGGCCAGGCGGGAGAGTGTGAGGAAGGCGTCCGGGTCGATCGAAGGATGGTAGGCGAGGATCTTCAGCACCGGCTCGTCGGCACCGGGGCCGTCGTCCGCGAGCAGCCGCTCGGCCGGGGCGAGGTTGTCCGGGATCTCCATGTGCAGCTTGGGATAGTCCGGCTCCTGGTAGAAGCCGTACGTCTGCTCCACCGCGTAGACCGTGCCGGGGGCCGCCTCGCGCAGCAGCCGTACGGCGTCCAGTGCGTTGTCCCGGGCCAGCTCGCGCACCTTCACGAACCGGTGGGCGCCGGGACCGCCGTGCAGGTCGACCACCGCGGCGCCGTTGCCGCAGATGGCGAGGCCGTGGCCGTGGACGTGGTCGCTGACGACGTCCATCCAGCGGGCCGGGCGGCCGGTGACGAAGAAGACCTCGATGCCCGCCTCCTCGGCGGCGGCGAGGGCCGCGACCGTGCGCGGGGACACCGACTTGTCGTCGCGCAGCAGGGTGCCGTCGAGGTCGGTGGCGATCAGGCGCGGCGGTATGTCGGCGGCCGGGGTCTGGGGCTGTCGGGTCGCTGAGGTCACCGGCCCATTCTCCCGCATATGCGTGCACGACCGTGTGGGTGCCCGCACAGGTGAGACATGGATGACGTCTGGCCGACCCCCGGCCGTCACGGTGCCCAACTCTGCGGTGACCGAGTCCGGCTCATCGGTGTCTGAGTCCGGAAGTGTCGTTGCCGCCTCCCGCCCAAAGCGAATTCCCCCAGATCACGCTGTGACAGGCGAAATGAAGAAGTCCGGGGCTGGCTCTGGGGAGAGCAGCGTGCAGGGCCCATCGAGCAGCGTCGTAGCCTCTGAGGCATGAGTCTGCGCCTGAGCACCGTGATCCTCCCGTATCGCCGCTGGTCCGAAGGCGGCCGTGCGGCCTGGCAGCGCGCGGAACAGCTCGGCTTCCACACCGCGTACACCTACGACCACCTGTCCTGGCGCACCTTCCGGGACGGCCCGTGGTTCGGCGCCGTGCCCACGCTGACCGCCGCCGCGGCCGTCACCCGACGCATGCGGTTGGGGACCCTCGTCACATCGCCCAATTTCCGGCATCCAGTGCCCTACGCCAAGGAGCTGATCTCCCTCGACGACTTCTCCGGCGGCAGGTTCACGCTGGGCGTCGGTGCGGGTGGCTCCGGCTTCGACGCCACCGTGCTCGCGCAGGACCCGTGGTCACCGCGCGAGCGTGCCGACCGGTTCGCCGAGTTCGTGCAGCTCCTCGACCGGCTGCTGACCGAGGGCTCGGTGTCGTACGAGGGCGACTTCTACTCCGCGCACGAGGCGCGCAATATCCCGGGCTGTGTGCAGCGCCCCCGGCTGCCCTTCACGGTGGCGGCGACCGGGCCGCGCGGGTTCAGGCTCGCGGCGCGCTACGGACAGGCTTGGGTGACCACCGGCGACCCCAAGCTGTACGAGAACGGCACTTCCGAACAGTCGATCCAAGCCATTCGCGGGCAGGTCGAGAAGCTGACCGATGCCTGCGCCGAGATCGGCCGGGACATGGCCGGGATGGACAGGATCCTGCTCACCGGTTTCACCCCCGACCGAGGCCGTCCGCTGGAGTCGCTGGACGCGTTCGTGGACTTCGCGGGTCGGCATCAGGAGCTGGGTTTCACGGAGATCGTGGTCCACTGGCCGATCGCCGACTCGGACTTCGCTGCGGATGAGAAGGCCTTCGAGCGGATCGCCATGGAAGCACCTGCCCAGCTGCGCTGAGTGGCCATTGGCCCTACGAGGGTGGAGGGGGAAGTCTGCCCAGGGTAGGTGTACGCGGTGTGGAAGCCGAGCTGTTCCGCGCGCTGCCAGGCCGCACGGCCGCCTTCGGGCCAGCGGTGTCGGGCTGTGTTTCACGTGACACAGTGACTCAGGGTCACTGTGTGCGGCCGCTGAGCCAGGGGCTGAGCCCGACCGGGATGAACTCCTTGTGCACACGGTCGCCCGGCAGCGGCACCATCAGGAAGTGGCTTGGCGGGAAGCGGCGCACCTTCACCCAGGCGTGGCCCTCGTAGAGAGCACGCAGGAAGGCGGGGACGTCGTCGCGGGCGATGTCGGGGCACTCGACTCCGTCGACGGTGATCAGGGCGTCGTCGTCCGGGAACAGCCGCACATCCACCTGGGGCCGTCCGCCGAGCTCGACGTAGGCCTCGTGGGGCAGGGTGCCGTCCGGGTCGGTGGTGACGCCGACGCCCGCGGCACTGCGGCGCGAGGTCTGGTCGGCGCCGATGTCGTGGGACACCTCGATCGCGAGCCCGTACTCGGCGGCGAGAGCGCGGAGTGCGGTGACGGCGGCCTCGGTGGTGGGGAGGTGGCCTTTGCCCTGGTCGCTGCCTTCTTCCATGGGGTCGATCATCTCCCGCCGAGGTTCAGTGCGGCTCGGGAAACCGCAAATAGCGCGGTGGCACGGCCTGGGTCAGCCACACCCCGTTCGCGCTGACGTGGAATACATGGCCGTCGCGGTGCATGGCTCCCGTGTCCACGGAGAGCACGACGGGGCGGCCGCGGCGGGCGCCGACCCGGGTCGCGGTCTCGCGGTCGGGCGACAGGTGTACGTCGTGCCGGTTCATGGGCCTGAGGCCCTCGGTGCGGATCGCCTCCAGGTTGCGGGCCACGGTGCCGTGGTAGAGGTACGGCGGTGGGCTCGCCGGGGTGAGTCCGAGGGCGACCTCGATGCTGTGGCCCTGGCTGGCGCGGATGCGGGTGCCTTCGATCGCGAAGCGTTGCTTGTCGTTGGCTGCGACGACGTGGTCCAACTCCTCACGGGTGATGCGGAAGTGGTGTGCGGCGGTCGCGGCGAGCAGTTCGTCGATCTCGACCCAGCCGGCCTCGTCGAGGGTGAGCCCGATCCGTTCGGGTTGGTGGCGCAGATGCTTCGAGAGGTACTTCGACACCTTCACGGTGCGTCTCTCGTCCTTCTCGCGCGGCTTGTTCTCGTTCATCCCGTCAGGGTGCCGGGAGAGATGTGAATCACGCGAATGATTTTGGAGCGGATGTTTGATCCACAACCAACTGCGGTTATCCACAGGCTACTTGGCGGTTCTGTGGACAACTCCCTGTCATGTCAGTGACCTTCGTCAAGATCGACTGGGGGCGCTTCGGTTGACGTGAGCGCATCCAACGCCCTTGCCCGCCCCTCCCGTTCAGCCGCCAGCGCGAAGAACTCAGTCGCCCTCTCCGCCCCAACGAGCCTCTCCACCGCCCGCATCGTCTCCTCGGGCACGACCACGGAACGTGACACGGAAGGGCTCGATGGCGGCTCCTCGGATCCCGGGTGCCGGCGCAGCTGCCGTACCGCCAACAGCCGCATCGCGCACGCGAGTTCCGCGTCCACTGTCTGCTGGGCGAGCGGTCGCAGCAGGCGTGCGAGCGAGGCTGCTTCGGTCGCGTCCGCGCCGGTCGGATGGTGGGGTCCGTCCAGGCAGCGGGTGAAGACATGCTCAGTGGTGAACTCCAGGAAGCGGGCGGCCATGTGCTCGACCTGGCCCCTCAACTCCCGTACGTGGCCTGAGATCGCCGAGAGCGGGACGCCCGCTCCGCACAACTCGACGGTCACGGCGAGCTCTTGGGGGCTCGGTAGTCCGCTGTTCGGCGCCGTCGTCATGCCGCCCCGCCTCTGTCGACTGCGCTACGCGTCCGTAATGTGACACTGGGGAATGAGGCGGTCATTGAAGGCTGCGTCAACAGGGCCCGGATCGGTCTGTGGAGAACCCCGGCGATGTGGAAAGCGGAGTTCGCGTTGTTCGACCTCAGGGGGACCCTTAGGTGCCCGTACATCTGGAGTCTGATGCCGATGCAGCTCTGCGGGTTGACGACCTGAGTGGTCCGCGTCACTACCGTCTATGACGTGACTGTGATCGCGACCGAAAGCCTGAGCAAGCGGTTCCCCCGGGTGACCGCGCTTGACCGGCTCTCCTTGGACGTCGGACCCGGTGTGACCGGACTCGTCGGAGCCAACGGAGCCGGCAAGTCCACCATGATCAAGATCCTGCTGGGTCTGTCCCCCGCGTCCGAGGGCCGTGCCGAAGTGCTCGGGCTCGACGTGGCCACCAAGGGCGCCGCCATCCGCGAGCGGGTCGGCTACATGCCGGAACACGACTGCCTGCCGCCGGACGTCTCGGCGACCGAGTTCGTCGTGCACATGGCCCGCATGTCCGGACTGCCGCCCACCGCCGCGCGTGAGCGCACCGCGGACACCCTGCGCCATGTCGGCCTGTACGAGGAGCGCTACCGCCCCATCGGCGGCTACTCGACCGGCATGAAGCAGCGCGTGAAGCTGGCGCAGGCCCTGGTGCACGACCCGCAGCTGGTCTTCCTCGACGAGCCGACCAACGGCCTCGACCCGGTCGGCCGGGACGACATGCTGGGCCTGATCCGCCGTATCCACACCGACTTTGGCATCTCGGTCCTGGTCACCTCGCACCTGCTGGGCGAGCTGGAGCGCACCTGCGACCACGTCGTCGTCATCGACGGCGGCAAGCTCCTGCGCTCCAGTTCCACCACCGACTTCACCCAGACCACGACGACCCTCGCGGTCGAGGTCACCGACACCGACGAGCACCCGGACGGCACCCGCGCGGTGCGTGAGGCGCTCCACGCGCGCGGGGTGGAGGTCCTCGACTCGTCGAGCGTCCTGCCGGGCGCCGGCCACATCCTGCTGCTGACCGCGCAGGGCGAGGAGACCTACGACGTCGTCCGGGACGCCGTCGCCGACCTCGGACTCGGCCTGGTGCGCATGGAGCAGCGCAGGCACCACATCTCGGAGGTCTTCACGAGCGAGGACACGCGTGTGGACACGAACGAAGAAGCGCAGCGGAAGGAGGCGGTCGGCCATGGCAATTGAGCACTCCGCAGCACCACCGTCGGGTGACCAGACCCGCATCCACAACATCGGCTACCGCAGCTACGACGGCCCCCGCCTCGGCCGCTCGTACGCCACCCGCTCGCTCTACTCGCAGTCCCTGCGCGGCGCCTACGGCCTCGGCCGCTCGGTGAAGTCCAAGGTGCTGCCGATGCTGCTGTTCGTCGTGATGTGCGTGCCCGCGGCCATCATGGTGGCCGTCGCGGTCGCCACCAAGGCCAACGACCTGCCGGTCGACTACACGCGCTACGCGATCATCATGCAGGCCGTCATCAGCCTGTACGTCGCCTCGCAGGCGCCCCAGTCCGTCTCGCGGGACCTGCGCTTCAAGACCGTGCCGCTGTACTTCTCGCGGCCCATCGAGACCGCCGACTACGTACGGGCGAAGTACGCGGCGCTGGCCTCGGCGATGTTCGTCCTCACCGCGGCCCCGCTGATCGTGCTCTATGTCGGCGCGCTGCTGGCCAAGCTGGACTTCGCCGACCAGACCAAGGGATTCGCGCAGGGACTCGTCTCCGTGGCACTGCTCTCGCTGCTCTTTGCCGGTATCGGCCTGGTCATCGCCTCGGTCACCCCGCGCCGCGGCTTCGGCATCGCGGCCGTGATCGCCGTCATGACCATCTCCTACGGCGCGGTCTCCACCCTCCAGGCCATCGCCGACTCCCAGGGCAGCACGTCCGCCATCCCGTGGATCGGCCTGTTCTCGCCGGTCACGCTCATCGACGGACTGCAGTCGGCCTTCCTCGGCGCGAACTCGGCGTTCCCCGGTGCGGTGGGCCCGAGCAACGGCGAAGGGGTCGTCTACGTCCTCGCCGTCCTGGGCCTGATCGCCGCGAGCTACGGCCTCCTGCTGCGCCGCTACAAGAAGGTGGGACTGTGACCACGCTCCAGATCGACCACGTCTCCCGCTGGTTCGGCAACGTGGTCGCCGTCAACGACATCACCATGACGATCGGCCCCGGCGTCACGGGCCTGCTCGGCCCCAACGGCGCCGGGAAGTCCACCCTCATCAACATGATGGCCGGCTTCCTCGCCCCGTCCACGGGCACCGTCACCCTCGACGGACAGCAGGTGTGGCGCAACGAGTCGATCTACAAGCACATCGGCATCGTCCCCGAGCGCGAGGGGATGTACGACTTCCTCACTGGCCGCGAATTCGTCGTCGCCAACGCCGAGTTGCACGGTCTCGGCGCCAAGGCCGCCCAGCAGGCGCTGGCCACGGTCGAGATGGAGTACGCGCAGGACCGCAAGATCTCCACGTACTCCAAGGGCATGCGCCAGCGCGTGAAGATGGCGTCCGCCCTGGTCCACGACCCCTCGCTGCTCCTGCTCGACGAGCCCTTCAACGGCATGGACCCGCGTCAGCGCATGCAGCTCATGGACCTGCTGCGGCGCATGGGCGACGAGGGCCGTACGGTCCTGTTCTCCTCCCACATCCTCGAAGAGGTCGAGCAACTCGCCTGGCACATCGAGGTCGTCGTCGCCGGACGGCACGCGGCCAGTGGTGACTTCCGCAAGATCCGCCGCCTGATGACCGACCGCCCGCACCGCTACCTGGTGCGTTCCAGCGACGACCGCGCCCTCGCGGCCGCGCTGATCGCCGACCCGTCGACGTCCGGCATCGAAGTCGACCTGGCGGAGGGCGCGTTGCACATCCAGGCCGTCGACTTCGGCCGCTTCACCGCGCTGTTGCCCAGGGTCGCCCGTGACCACGGCATCCGGCTGCTCACGGTCTCGCCGTCCGACGAGTCCCTCGAGTCCGTCTTCTCGTATCTCGTCGCGGCGTAGGAGGCCGAACATGTACGACCCCACAGTCGCCCGACTCACTTATCGGGCCCTGCTCGGCCGTCGCCGGGCCCTCATCCTGGGCGCCCTACCCGTGCTGCTGATCCTGATCTCCGTGATCGTGCGCGCTTTGGTCGGCGCCGACGACCAGACCGCTTCCGACCTCCTCGGCGGGCTCGCGCTCGCCACGATGGTGCCGATCATCGGCGTCATCGCGGGCACCGGCGCGATCGGTCCCGAGATCGACGACGGTTCGGTGGTGTACCTGCTGTCCAAGCCGGTCAAGCGGCCGACGATCATCTTCACCAAGCTGATCGTGGCGATCGCCGTGACGATGGTGTTCTCCGCCCTGCCGACGCTGATCGCGGGCTTCATCCTCAACGGCAACGGTCAACAGATCGCCGTCGCCTACACGGTGGCCGCGCTGGTCTCCTCGATCGCCTACGCGGCGCTGTTCCTGCTCCTTGGCACGGTGTCCCGGCATGCGGTGGTCTTCGGTCTCGTCTACGCGCTGGTCTGGGAGGCCCTGTTCGGCTCCCTGGTCGCCGGGGCGAAGACCCTGAGCGTCCAGCAGTGGTCGCTGGCCGTCGCGCACAAGGTCGCGGGCGGTGACCTGGTCACCTCGGAGGTCGGGCTGCCGACGGCCACGGTGCTGCTGGTCGTGGTGACCGTCCTCGCCACGTGGTACGCGGGACAGAAGCTGCGCTCGCTGACGCTGGCGGGCGAGGAGTAGGCGCCCGGCGCTTCGCGCTTCAGACGCCCCGCTTATTGACAGGGACTTCACCTCTGTCCGGGCACACTGGACAAAGGGGGATGTTCGGCTGCGAGTCGAAGGGAACGGGCATGGCAGACGACTGGGACGACCTCGTCCTGGATGAGGACTTCATACGGTCCGCCGAGACGAACGAGCCGTCTGCCAGGGCCCGTACGCTCGCTGCGCGCTGGCGCCGGGAGGCACCGGAGCCGCAGCCCTGGCGCTCCGACGAGCCGCCCGCAGGGTGGTTCTTCAGCAAGCGCCGACGCCGGTGGCGGCGCGGCTAGCATCGAACACACGGCCGCTTTAAATCGGTGGCGCCCAACTCGTCGTGCAGGCAGAGTGGTTGTGTCCACACCGCCGGACGACGGTTCGGCGCCACTTTCTGGGAGAGGAGCCGGGCGATGTCCATGCACGACAGTACGTCCAGCTCCCGTCAGGGCAGCCAGCGGAGGACTCCGGTGTAGTTACGCCGCCGTCGAGTTCACCCCGCAGGACCTGCCCGGGGCGGCCGCTTCGAGCACGCGATGTCGCTCTCGCGTGAGGCCGCCCACCCGGAGGATTGGCCGAGTGGTAAGGCACTGGCTTGCGCTGTGTTCATCAGAAGCGAGCCGTGGTCGGGTCTGAAAACCCGCGCACGTTCGATCCGTGCATCCTCCGCAAGACGTTGTCACTGGGACTTGGCCGGGCTTTCTCGGCCGGCGTACGCCAGCCAAGAAGGGCCGGAGTTGACCAGGACCGCACACGACCTCGTACTCGAACACTTCACGTGGCTCGGTGGTCACGCCGACGTGTGGGCGGTGTTCCGGGACGCCGAGGCCCTGGAGGCGGTCGTGAAGGCGCTCGCCGAGCCGTTCCGGGACGCCGGGATCACCGCGGTCTGCGGTGTCGAGTCCCGGGGGTTTCTGCTTGGTGCCGCCACGGCCGTCGAGCTGGGAGTCGGCTTCGTGCCTGTCCGCAAGGGCGAGGGCCTGTTCCCCGGCCGGAAGAGCCAGCGGACCACCGCACCGGACTACCGCCGGCTCCGGCACCGGCTCCGGCTGCAGCGGAACTCCGTGCGGTCCGGCGACCGGCTGGTGCTGGTCGACGACTGGATCGAGACCGGGCAGCAGGCGGCCGCTGTCCGGGACATGGTCGAGGAGCGCGGTGGCGAGTGGGCCGGTTGCAGCGTGATCGTCGACCAGCTCGGACCGGAAGGCCACATACCGGCGGGACCCGTGCGCGCGCTGCTTTCCTTCGACGAGCTTCCGGCCCAGCCGGACGCCCCCTAGGCGTCAGCCCAGCATCCGCTCCACGACCTCCGCGATCCCGTCCTCCTCGTTGGAGGACGTCACCTCGTCGGCCACCGCCTTCAGTTCCTCGTGCGCGTCCGCCATCGCCACGCCGTACGACGCCCAGGCGAACATCGGGATGTCGTTGGGCATGTCGCCGAAGGCGATCGTGTCGGCGGCCTTCAGGCCCAGACGGCGGGCCGCCAGAGAGAGGCCGGTCGCCTTCGACAGGCCCAGCGGGAGCAGTTCGACGATGCCCTCGCCGGCCATCGCGACGCTGACGAAGCCGCCCGCGGCCTGCTGGGCCGCCTCGGCCAGCTCGTCGTCCGACAGCTCGGGGTGCTGTATGTAGATCTTGTTCAGCGGAGCGGCCCACAGGTCCGCCACGTCGGTGAGCGGAACCGACGGCAGCGCGCCGGTCACCGTGTATCCCGCTCCGACCAGCACCTCCCCGTCGAGACCGCCCCGGCTCGCCGCGAGGTACAGGGGACCCACCGCGGCCTCGATCTTTGCCAGTGCCACCCCGGCCAGCTGCCGGTCCAGGGTCACCGACGTCAGCAGACGGTGCTCGCCGGCGTCGTACACCTGCGCGCCCTGTCCGCAGACCGCGAGGCCCTGGTAGCCGAGGTCGTCGAGGATGTGCCGGGTCCACGGGACCCCGCGGCCGGTCACCACGATGTGCGCGGCTCCGGCGGCCGTGGCCGCCGCGAGCGCGGAACGTGTGCGCTGCGAGACCGACTGGTCGGAGCGCAGGAGCGTTCCGTCGAGGTCGGTCGCGATCAGCCGATAGGGGAAGCTCACTTGGCGACCGGCTCCAGCAGCTCCCGGCCGCCCAGATACGGACGCAGTACCTCGGGCACCCGCACGGAGCCGTCGGCCAGCTGGTGGTTCTCCAGGATCGCCACGATGGTTCGCGGTACGGCGCACAGCGTGCCGTTGAGCGTCGCCAGCGGCTGGACCTTCTTGCCGTCGCGCATCCGGACGGCGAGGCGGCGGGCCTGGAAGCCGTCACAGTTGGAGGCCGAGGTCAGTTCGCGGTACTTGCCCTGGGTCGGGATCCACGCCTCGCAGTCGTACTTGCGGGAGGCGGAGGCGCCCAGGTCGCCCGAGGCCACGTCGATGACCTGGAAGGGCAGTTCGAGGCCGGTCAGCCACTGCTTCTCCCAGTCCAGGAGCCGCTTGTGCTCGTTCTCCGCGTCCTCGGGGGCGACGTACGAGAACATCTCGACCTTGTCGAACTGGTGCACGCGGAAGATGCCGCGGGTGTCCTTGCCGTAGGTGCCGGCCTCACGGCGGAAGCACGGCGAGAAGCCGGCGTAGCGCAGCGGCAGCTTGTCGGCGTCGAGGATCTCGTCCATGTGGTACGCGGCGAGCGGCACCTCGGAGGTGCCGACCAGGTAGTAGTCGTCCTTCTCCAGGTGGTACACGTTCTCCGAGGCCTGGCCGAGGAATCCGGTGCCCTCCATGGCGCGCGGGCGGACCAGCGCCGGGGTCAGCATCGGCGTGAAGCCGGCCTCCGTGGCCTGGGCGATCGCCGCGTTGACGAGCGCCAGCTCAAGGAGCGCACCCACACCCGTCAGGTAGTAGAAGCGCGAGCCGGACACCTTGGCGCCGCGCTCGACGTCGATGGCGCCCAGTGCCTCGCCGAGCTCCAGGTGGTCCTTGGGCTCGAAGCCCTCGGCGCCGAAGTCGCGGATGGTGCCGTGCGTCTCCAGGACGACGAAGTCCTCCTCGCCGCCGACAGGGACGTCGGGGTGGACGAGGTTGCCGAGCTGGAGGAGGAGGCGCTTGGTCTCCTCGTCGGCCTCGTTCTGTTCCGCGTCGGCCGTCTTGACGTCGGCGGCGAGCTGGCCGGCCTTCTGCAGCAGCTCGGCCTTCTCGTCGCCCGAGGCCTTGGGGATGAGCTTGCCGAGCGCCTTCTGCTCGGAACGCAGCTCGTCGAAGCGGACGCCGGACGACCTGCGCCGCTCGTCGGCAGACAGGAGGGCGTCGACGAGGGCGACGTCCTCTCCACGGGCGCGCTGGGACGCGCGCACTCGGTCGGGGTCCTCACGGAGCAGGCGAAGGTCAATCACGCGGCCAAGGCTACCGGTGCGGGGTGAGGGCCCACGACTCACTATTGCGAAACACGGTTTACATACCGTTATGCGGCAATTGCGCACTGTGTCAATAAAAGGGGCCTCACTCCCCGGGAGGGGTCATGATCGCGGCGCCTGGTTGACTCGACTCCCTTGTGGGGAACGGGATTTGGGCCGTAGTTGTCCACAGGGATCCACACCCTCCAAAGAGTTATCCACAGGGTGTGCGGAAGGGCTGTGGATTTCGGAATCGATCACTCCGAAACTTGGGGATCGCGGTGCGGATTCACGGTGCAAACCCCTGCTTACCCATGCTTTCGAGTGGAAAGTGGTCGCCTCAAAGGATTGCACAACGGGAAACAGTGGACGAAGGGTGATGTGCGCGCCGGTGGCCACGGAAGAGGTCGTGGGGCCGATTTGTCGACAAGGTGGCCATGGCCTGTCGACTTGTCCCCAGGTCGAGAACCAGGCCTGTGGATAACTCCTGTGGATAACTAAAATCGGCAGGTAAGACCGGTCAGAAACGGCCGTCCTGGCACCGCGCCACCCAGTCCGAGGCCGCCACGAACGCCTCGTCCGATGTGCCGGTGAGCGGCACGCGCATGTCCGCGGGTTCGCTGTCCGCACGCGGGTACGAACCGAGGAAACGCACCTCGCGGCAGATCCTCTTCAGGCCCATCAGGGCGTCCGCCACCCGCCGGTCGGTGATGTGCCCCTCGGCGTCGATGCAGAAGCAGTAGTTGCCGATGCCGGCGCCCGTGGGCCGGGACTGCAGCACCATCAGGTTGATGCCGCGGGTGGCGAACTCGCCGAGCAGATCGCGCAGTCCGCCGGGGTGGTCGTCGCGCTGCCACAGCACGACGGACGTCTTGTCGGCGCCGGTCGGCGCGGCGGGCCGGGCCGGACGGCCGACCAGTACGAAACGGGTCTGCGCGTTCTCCGCGTCGTGGATCTCTGTCTCCAGCGCCTCCAGGCCGTACCGGGCAGCCGCGAACTCGCCGGCGAAGGCCGCGTCGTACTGGCCCTCCTGGACCAGCCGGGCGGCGTCCGCGTTCGAGGCGGCGGACTCCCAGTGGGCGTCCGGGAGGTGCTTCTTCAGCCAGTTGCGCACCTGCGGCTGGGCGGCCGGGTGGGCGGAGACGGTCTTGATGTCCGTGATCTTCGTGCCCGGCCTGACCAGCAGCGCGAAGGTGATCGACAGCAGTACCTCGCGGTAGATCATCAGCGGGGCGCCCGCGACCAGCTCGTCGAGAGTGGTGGTGATGCCGCCCTCGACGGAGTTCTCGATCGGCACGAACGCGGCCTCGGCCTCACCCGCGCGCACCGCGTCCAACGCGGACTGCACCGACACATACGGGATCAGCTCCCGGGTCGCCGTCTCGGGAAGCGTCCGCAGGGCGACTTCGGTGAAGGTGCCCTCAGGGCCGAGATACGCATAGCTCGCTGGCATGACCTCACCCTAATGGCCCTTGCGGAGGCCGACGTACTTCTCTCACGACCGGGTGAATCAGCGTGACCTCACCCCTCCAGCAGACCCTGCCCCACGTACTCCCCTTCCGCCGCCCCGCCCGGCACCGCGAACAGCCCGCTCGACTCGTGCCGGATGTACTGGGAGAGCGCGTCACCTCGGTCGAGCTTGCGCTGGACGGGGACGAAACCGCGCAGCGGGTCCGCCTGCCAGCAGACGAACAGGAGCCCGGCGTCCGGCACTCCGTCCGCGTCGATGCCGTCGTGGTACGAGAACGGGCGGCGGAGGATCGCCGCGCCCCCGTTCTGGTCGGGCCGGGTGATCCGGGCATGCGCGTTGACGGGGACCAGCAGATCCCCGTCGGCGTCCGTCTTCTCCAGATCCATCGCGGTCGTCTCGGTGCCCCCGGACAGTGCGGCGCCGTTCGCCTTCCGGCGCCCGATGACGGCCTCCTGGGCTCCCAGGGTCAGCTTCTCCCAGTCGTCCAACAGCATCCGAATCCGTCGTACGACGGCGTAGGAGCCGTTCGCCATCCACGACGGGTCCTTCGAGACGGACGCCGGAACGAAGATCCGCTCGTCGAAGTCGGACTCGCTGGGCTTCGGATTGCGTGTGCCGTCCAGCTGACCCATGAGGTTGCGGGCCGTCATGGGGTGGGCCGTGGCTCCCGGCGTGCGGTTGAAGCCGTTCATCTGCCAGCGGACCTTCGCGGCGCCACCGGCGTCCTTCTGGATCGCGCGCAGGGCGTGGAAGGCGACCAGGGCGTCATTGGCGCCGATCTGCACCCACAGATCGCCGTTGCTGCGTGCCCTGTCGAGGTGGTCGGAGGAGAAGTCGGGCAGCGGGTCGAGGGCGACGGGTCGCTGTTTCTCCAGCTCGGTCCGGGAGAAGAAGCTGTGCCCGAAGCCGAAGGTCACCGTCAGGGAGGACGGCCCCGCGTCCCGGGCGACATCCGTGTCGGCGGACCCCACGGCCTCCCCCGCCATCAGCCGCTCCGCCGTCCGAGACCAACGGCGCAGCAGCGCGGCGGCCTCCTTGCGGCCCGCGCCCGCCGACAGGTCGAAGGCGACGAGGTGGCCGCGGGCCTGGAGGCCCTCGGTGATTCCGGGTTGATGTTTCCCGTGAAACATCGCCGCGTCGCTGCCCACGGAGGTCAGTGGAGTCGCCTGGACGGGCGCGGCCGCGTATCCCGCGGCCGCGCCCGCCGCACCGAGCACGAGGCCGGTGGCACCTGCGGTACCGAGCAGAGCGCGCCGCGAGATGCCTCCGGCGGTGGAGCCGGTTGCCTCGTGGCCGCGCGGCGGGGAGGGGCTCTCCGGGGAGGAGTTCTCCGCGGAGGCGGCGGCCTTGGGGTTGGCGGTCCTGGAAGTGGCTGCCCTGGATGAGGCGACTTGAGAGGTGCCGGTCTCGGAAGCAGCGGCCCTGGATGTGGCGCCCCTGGAAGAACTGGTAGCGGAGGTACGTGCCTTGGACGGCCGCGCCTTGGTAGGGGCGCCGGGTTTGGAGGGCGCATCCTCCTTGGGCGCACGCCCGACCGGGGCGCCGGGTTTGGACGGCGCGCTCTTCTCGGGTGCACCCTCGGCCGTGGTGCCGGGCTTAGAGGGCGCGCTCTTCTCGGGTGCACCCCCGACCGTGGTGCTGGGCTTCGACTGTGCCCCCTTCTCGGGTGCACCCCCGGCCGAGGCGCTGGGCTTCGACGGCGCGCCCTTCTCGGGTGCGCCCCCGACCGTGGTGCCGGGCTTAGAGGGCGCGCTCTTCTCGGGTGCGCCCCCGCCCGCGGCGCTGGGCTTCGACGGCGCCCCCTTCTCGGGTGCACCCCCGACCGGGGCGCTCGGCCTCGACGGCGCGCCCTCCTCGGGCGCACCCCCCTCCCCGGAGTCGCCCCCTTCGGTGCCGGCGGTGGGAATGGACTGGTCGGACATGGTGCGGTTCAGCCGATCTGCGCGTTCTTGGAGACGGTCGTCTGGTCGATGTCGGAGGTCCGCACGGTCACGGCGACCTTCCAGTCACCCGCCATGGGGATCTGCACGTTGCTCGCCGACCAGTGGCCGGTGGCGATGTGGTCGGGGGTGATGGTCAGCGGCCCGATCTTCTTGGTCTCCAGGGTGAGGGCGACCTTCACCTCGGGGATGTCGAAGGCACGGCCGTTGGTCCGCTGGACGTAGACGTGCATCTCGTTGCCGCCCACGCGCGCGGGGTCGAGGTCGATGGTCACGACACCCTTGCCGTCCGTGCCGCCGGTGTCGAAGGACATGTCCAGGGTCAGCGCCCCGGAGGAGTCCGAGGCGTTCGAGGAGGACGATGAGGACGAGGAGGAGGCCGCCTTGGCCGCCTTGGCGTCCTCCTCAGTACGGCCGGGCTCGGTCTGCGTCAGCACGGTCGTGACGGCCAGCAGGACGACCGCGACCCCCGCCTCGGCGAGCACCGAGCGGCGCAGCCCGAAGCGGTTCGGGTCGGCGTCCCGGGAACGCTGCTGCCGGGCCTTGTCCATCGCGGCCTGCTGCCGGGCGAGTTGAGCGGACCGCTTGGAGCCGCCGGCGCTCTTCGAGTCGGCGCCCTTCGAGCCGTCGGCACCCTTGGAACCCTCCCCCTTCGAACCCGCTCCCTTGGCCTTCCCGGCCCCGGAGGCGTTCGCCGTCACCCGCTCTCTCTGCTGCACCCGCTTGGCCCGCTGCACCACCGTGTCCGCGAGCTGCGCGGTCCACCGCCGTGAGATGTACGCGATGCCGACCAGCAGCGCCACCAGCCCGATCTTGACCAGCAGCAGCTGTCCGTACGTGGTCTCGGTGAACGCCGACCAGGAGCCGAGCTGGCGCCAGGACTGGTAGGTCCCGGTCGCGACCAGCGCGACCACGCTGCCGAAGGCGACCTGGGAGAACCGTCGTACGGCGGCGGACTCGATCGGCGCGTCCGAGCGGTACAGGGCGACGAGCAGCGCGGTCAGCCCGCCGAGCCAGGCGGCGACGGCGAGCAGATGGACGACGTCGACAGGCATGGCGATGCCCGCCTGGAGCCCGACCGAAGCGTGCTCGGCCATCGCCCAGCTCGCCGCGAGCCCGGCCGCGACGACGGTCCCGCCGATCGCGAGGCCGAAGGTGAGGTCCCGCTTCTCCTCGTCCTCGCGCTTGTCGTACGCCCCGAAGAGCACGGAGATGAACAGGGCCGCCGCGGCGAGCAGCAGCAGCCGGGAGACGAGAGCCGCGCCCGTCTTGGTCTGCAACACGTTCCCGAGCAGGTCCATGTCGAAGATGTCCCCGACCTTCCCGGAGCCCGTGTAGGAGCCGCGCAGCAGGAGCAGCAGCAGGGTGGCCGAGGTGATCGTGAGCCATCCGCCGACGACGAGCCGCTGCATGGGCCGCACTCCGGCGCCGCGCTGCCAGCAGGCGAGCACGAAGGCGGCGCCGCCGACCAGGACGATGAAGCCGGCGTACGACATGTACCGGCCGAAGCCGTACAGCCAGCCGACGACCCCGCCGCCCGCCGTGCTCCCGGAGACCGAGACGGAGGTGGTCGAGGGGGCGCCGACGGAGAAGGTGTAGGCGCCGGCGACGGGATGGCTGTCGGCGGAGACGACCTGGTAGGTGACGGTGTACGTGCCGTCGGGCAGGCCGCTGTGGACCTTCACGGCGTACGTCGTGCCGCTCACCTCGAACGGCTTGCCCTGCTGGACGGCCTTGCCCTTGGGGTCGAGGACGCGCAGCGAGTCGTTCGACAGGGCGACCTTCTCGGAGAAGGTCAGCGAGACCTGGTCGGGCGCCTTGTCGACCACCACCCCCTGCTGGGGGTCGCTGCCGGTGAGCGCGGCGTGCGCGGAGGCCGGTCCGGCCGTGGTCAGCAGCAGGCCGCAGACGGCCAGGAGCAGCAGCACCAGGGTCCGGACGCGGGGGGCGATGGTCTGCGTCAAGGTGATCCCTCCCTCAGTGTCCGGTCTTCGGGACGTATGTCGCCGACTTCACCGGCATCTTCACGACGACGGGGTCGGACTGGGCGAAGTGCAGTTCGACGGTGACGGTTTCACCCTGCGTCGGCTTGCGCTTCAGCTTGTCGAACATCAGATGGTTGGCGCCGCTTTTGAACACGAGTTGACCGTGGGCCGGGACGGCGAGGCGGGACACCTGTTCCATCGTGCCACCGGTCGTCTCGTGCATGGTGACGTCGCCGTCGCCGCTGGTGACCGAGGTCAGCTCGTCCTTCGCGCCACCGGAGTTGGAGATGGTGAGGAACCCGGCGGCCATGTCGGCGGAGACGGGCTGCGGGATGTAGGCGCCGGAGACGGTGAGGCCTCCCGAGGAGCCGTCGGAGCCGTCGGAGCCGTCGGAGTCGGAGGAGCCCGAACAGCCGCTCAGGACCAGGGCCCCGGCGAGGACGGCGAGAGGTACGGCCGCCGACACGGTCGTACGCCTCACGGGTTCTGCCCATTGATGATCTTGGGCAGGTCCTTGGTGTAGTCGTCCACGGTCGCGTCCTCGCCGTAGAGGACATACCCCTTGTCGGTCTTCGGGGAGAAGGCGACGACCTGGGTGCCGTGCACCGAGACGGTCTTGCCGGTCTTCTTGTCCTTGTGGGTCGGCTCGATGGAGATGCCGAGGGTGCGGGCGCTCGCCTGGATGGTGGCGAAGTCGCCGGTCAGGCCCACGAACTGGGTGTCGATGCCCTTGAGCCACTTGCCGAGCTCGGTGGGGGTGTCGCGGGCAGGGTCGGTGGTGACGAACACCACGGTCAACTTGTCCTGCTCGGACTTGGGCAGCTGCTTCTTCGCGACGGCGATGTTGTTCATCGTCAGCGGGCAGATGTCGGGGCAGTGGGTGTAGCCGAAGTAGATCAGGGTGGGCCTGCCCTTGGTCGCGGCCCGCAGGTCGTACTTCTCGCCCTTGGTGTCGGTCAGCACCAGGTCCGGCTTCTCGAACGGCTGGTCGAGGACGGTGGCGGCCTTGTCCGAGCCGGCCTCCTCCGAGACCACGGAGACGGGCGAGGAGCTGTCGTCACCGCTGCCGCAGGCGGAGAGGGTCAGGGTGGCGGCGGCGAGCAGCGCGGCCGCGGCGAACGTCTTCTTGCGCATTTCAAAATGTCCCAGATGTAAGGGTTTTGGTGTGCGTCGGGGCCCCGTACGACCCCGGCGCGCATCCGTGAAACAGGGTCAGGCGTCGCTGCGCCGACGGCCGGCGAGCACGCCGTACGCCACGCCCATGGCGCCGACGACGATGCCGACCACGCCGAGGACGCGGGCGGTGGTGTCGCTGCTGTCACCATCGGCGACCTCGGTGGTCGCGGCGGCGTTCTCGGTCTTGGCGTCCGTCTCCTCGGCGGCCGTCGAGCCGTGGTGTCCGTCCTCGGTGGCCGCGGACAGCGCGAGCACGGGAGCCGGCGTCTCGGGTTCCTCCGCGCCGTCCTCCTGGACCTCGATCCAGCGCACGACCTCCTTGTTGGAGTACGTCTGGATCGCCTTGAAGACCAGTTCCTCGGCGTCCTCGGGCAGGGCGCCGATGGAGACCGGGAACTTCTCGAAATAGCCGGGCTGGATGCCGTTCGCCGCGCTGGTGGCGGTCCAGGTCACCTTGGTGACGGCCTCGGTGATCTGCTCTCCGTGCAGTTCGAGGGGCTTGGCGAGCTTGGACTTGGTGACCTCGATCTTCCAGCCGGCCATCGGCTCCGGCATGACCGAGGCGAGCGGGTGGTCGGTCGGGAAGTTGACCTCGAGCTTGCTGGTGGAGGCGTTGTCACGCTCGTTGGGGACCTTGAAGTCCACGACCGCGTAACCGCCCTTGGCGGCGGTGCCCTCGGCGGCCACGCTGACGTGCGCGAAGGCGGGGGAGGACAGGCCGATGACAGCGATGGCGGCGACGGCGGCCGTGGCGGCGAGACGAGAAGCCTTCATGAAGAGCACTCCGCTTCGAAAGGGGTTCCGGTGGTTCCGGTGAAGAGAGATACGCGTGCGCACACGCGCGTGCCGCACGACGGCGGCCCCTTTTTCACGTCCCTCGGCAGTCGTCCCCGGGAAGTGGAGTGGCGGTCGCGTCGCGTCAGGCGGCGAGAACGAGCACGGCGGCGGTCGGCGGGCCGCGTCGGATCACCGTGTGCTGGAGTGCCGCGGTACGCGGTCGGGGCGGCGCGGGCGACGCCGTCAGCGGCACCCGCGGCACGCCCTCGGGCGCCCCCGGCAGTCCGGCACGCAGGGCTCGCACCAGCGCGAGCGCCGCGCGCAGGGACCGTACGAGCGCCCCTTCTGTGACCACCTGCGCCGAGCAGGTGGACAGCTCGGCGAGCCGTAGCAGCGCCAGGTCCCCGCGCCGCAGCAGCCAGCCGGCGGCGACGGCCGCGAGGACATGCCCGAGGATCATCGGCAGGGAGGGCAGCGCGGAGGCCCCGGTCATGGTCTCCGTCGCATGGTGCGTCGCACCCGTCGTACCGGGGTGGAGCCCTGCGTCGGAAAGGATCTTCTGGGCCTGCGCCGGGCTGATCGCCGCGGCGGTGGTCCCGCACAGCAGGCGCGCGGCCTGCTGGACCAGCGTGGCGTCCGACGTCGACTGCGCCGAGGGCATCGACGTCATGGACGCCATCGCCGTCGTACCGTGCTGCCCGAGTCCGAACAACACGTGCAGCACGGTCTGTCCGACGGCGAGCAGCGTCGCGATCCCCGGCAGTGAGCGCTCGCGACCGGCGAGAGGTGCCACGACCAGGACGGCCCCGAGGAACCCCGCGCCGAGCGTCCACAGCGGCACGGTGGCGCAGGAGGCGATCGAGTGACCGGCCGCGGCCAGCACGACGCAGACCGCGGCGAACATCGCGGCCCGCAGAACCCGGAGATCCCCTCCGGAGCGCGCGTGGGGGGCAGTCATGGCGGGCTCATCATCGCACTGGCCTTATGGGCGCCATACGGCAGGTCCACAAGATGACGTACGGGGTGTACGACCGGAAGGTCACTTCTGGTGCACGCTGCCCCACATACACCCATGAACGCCCCCCGCACACCCCCCGTATGGGCGGCATCACGTCAGCGATGTGCTTACGGCCGGGCATGCGTGGCAATACGTAACGGTATGTCGAGCCGCGGCCGGGAGGCTGGAGCATGAGCATCTGGTGGTCACTCCATCTGCGGCGTGAGGCTGCGAGCGTTCCGCTCGCCCGGCGCCTGCTGCTCGGCACCATGGAGACCGCGGGGGTGGACCCGGACATCTCCTACGACCTCTCCCTCGCCCTCAGCGAGGCCTGCGCCAACGCCGTGGAGCACGGCGGGGAGAGCGGCCGACAGGATTCCTCGGCGGCGTACCGGGTCACCGCCTACCTCGACGGCGAGAAGTGCCGTATCGAGGTCACCGACTCGGGCCCCGGCTTCCCACCGGTGCGCCCCCGCCCCACCCTCATGGAGGCGGAGAACGGCCGCGGCCTCGGTCTCATCCGCGAACTCGCCGACCACGTCCAGATCGGCAACAAACCGGGCCGCGGCGCCGTGGTGAGCTTCGACAAGATCCTCAAGTGGCGGGAGGATGCACCGCTGGTGGCGGTGTAGCGCTGTTGGTGAGCGCTCAGGGGTGGGGGACCAGGTCGCTGACCTGGTGAAACGGCCCTTTCCTGGGTCGGGCGCAGATCGCTGTGCGCCGCAGTCCAATGGCCGTGGTCAGGCCGCGAGGGCACAGGCAGGGCACATGCCGGAAGGTTTCGTCTCCCCGGGTGTGCCCTCGGCGTTCGCGGGTGCGGGCGGGGTGGCTCCTGTGCCCGAGTGGCCCGGGTGGGCGAGCGCCGCATCCATCGCCCGTCGCGTGCGCGACTCGCTGTTCGGCATCAGGTGCGTGTACGTGCGCAGCGTGAAGCCGGCGTCCGAATGGCCGAGGTACTCGGACAGCGCCTTGATGCTCTCGCCCGCGTCGAGGAGGACGGACGCGTAGGCGTGGCGGTAGGCGTGCATCCCGTCGTCGGGCGCCGCGGCGAAACGCGGGGAGCCCTTTTCACGGGGCGGGATGACGCCGGCGGTGGCGAGGGCCTTCTTCCAGGGGTACTGGTTGAAGACGCCGCGGTGGTACGCGCGCTTCTGTGCGTCGGTGAAGAGCAGCCGGAACGTGCGCTCCTCGCCGTCGGGTTCGGCCCACGGCAGCGTGACCTCGACCGGCGGGAACTCCTTCATGTGGGCCTTGAGCGCCTCGGCGAGCGCATCCGGCAAGGGGATCGTGCGAAGCCGGTTGCCCTTGGGCAGGGCGAACACCATCGTCGAACGGACCAGCTTGATCTGCCGGTTGACGTGGACCACGCCGCGCTCGAAGTCGATCTGGTCCTCGGCGAAGCCGAACACCTCGCCCTGCCGAAGCCCGCAGCCGAAGGACAGCTTCCCGCCGCACCGGAAGCGCGGAGGCAGCGCGGCCGTCACCGCGTGTACGCGCTCCAGGCTCCAGGGGATGATCTTCTTCTTGGTCACGGTCGGGAGCTTGACCGAGCTGGACTTGCAGGGATTCCGGGGCAGCAGCCCGTCCTCCACGGCAGCGTCCAGGACAGCGGAGAGGACGGAGTTGATCCAGCCGATGGTCGATGCCTCCAGGCCCGCGCTCTGCAGCTTCTTGACCCAGCCCTGGATCAGGGAGGGTCGGTTGAGAGCCCGAATCTCCAGGTGGCCCAGGTGCGGCTCGATGTGGTTGCGAACGACGCCCTCGTACGCGTCTCCCGTGCCCATGCCGACGCTCCTGGCATCGACCCACTCCCCGGCGTAGGTCTTGAGCGTCTTCTTGCCGGCGTTCGGGTCGATGTACGTCCCTTCGTGCAGCTTGGTTTCGACTGAGGCGGCAGCCTTCTCTGCGTCGATCTTGCGCTCGAAGTTCTCCTTCCGCTGCTGGCCGAGGTGGTCGCGGTAACGGACCTGCCACCGCTTGCCCTTGCCGTGGTCGGCGGTGGGGACCTTGCCCTTGTGCTCCGGGCACTCCTCCTCGTCGGGCTTCGGGAACGTCTTGTGCCAGCGGTCGTACACGTCAGCCAAGAAGGGCCTCCTGGAGGTGGTTGAGGGTCTTTGGGGCGGTGTGGGACACCGAGGGCCCCAGGGGCAGGAGGGCTGCGGGGGAGATGCCGAGTGCGGTCGCGATGGCGACGAGGTCGTCGATGTCGCAGCGGCGGCGGGCGCGTTCGGTGCGGCTGAGGGCCGTGTTGGTCATCGGGCGACCCAGTGCGGTGCAGCGGGCGGCGAGTTGGTGCTGGGTCAGGCCGCGGGCGAGGCGTAGGTGCTCGATAGCGCGGGCGGCGTGGAGGCCGACGGGGCCTATTTCGACAGGTCGGGTTGCCATGACAGATAGCTGTAACTTGCACTCGGGCGCTGTGGCAAGAGTTAGTTCTTAAACTCTCCAAAAGTCGTTCCGGAGCGAAGTGGTGTTCGTCTCATCGAATTCCGGTACATCACAAGTCTTTTCAGCGAGGAGGCCGTGCTACCTTCCCTCCGCGCCTCAGGGATGGGCGATTTGAGTGGCTATGGGGAGTGGTGTCTGGTGGGTTTCCCGTGCCACTCCCGACTGCCAGGTGCCGCCTCTGAGCTGCGGAGGTACCGGATTCCGGCACCTCTGCCGGTCGCTTCGGCTCAGAAAATTTTCGGCTTCCGTGGGAGCGATTTCGGCAACCGGGGATCCGCCCTTACTGTTTTGGTCTTCCCCGGCCACGCCGAGAGAAGTAGCCGGGAGTTCCAGAACCCGCTCTGGACGTTTCCCCGGGCGGTGTGGCCGTATTGCCAAAGCCCGCCACCCAAAACCCCGATCCCAATATGGAGACCTCATTGCCGAAGCACTCCTCGCGCCTTGCCGGCGCCGAGCGTGACCAGCTCGCCACTCCCGCCGACGTGGCCACGTACCTCGGGGTGCCGGTGAAGACCCTCTACCAGTGGAAGTACCGGGGCACCGGCCCCAGCGTCCACAAGGTCGGCCGTCACCTGCGCTACCGCTGGCGGGAGGTGGACGCATGGCTGGACGCCCAGACGTCGTACGACCTCACGGCCTGACCCCGCCCCTGACGCGGACAACGAAGCGGCCCCCGGCGCGCCAACGCCGAGGGCCGAAGACTCCCCTGCCGAATGCCCATCCCTGAATGAACGAGCTGGTGAGGGGCGGGACCTTGCCCGTCCTGCCCCTCACCGGAGAGGAACGCCTATGGCGGACTCTACGTCCCCCAGCACCCCGAACACCTCCCCGACGGGCTGGCCCACTCCCGCGGTCCCCGGCGAAGGCGTCCCCTGGCGCCGCAGGGATCCGGTGGACACACCGTCCCCGGCGTCGGGGACCGTCGAGCATTCGGCGGATGTGGAAGCCCACGGGGACCGTCCCCAGCCGTCTGCCGATGCCGCCGTGGGGGACCGTCCCCGCGACGTGCTCGCTGCCCGGTCCCCGCACGTCCCGGTCCCCGTGGCGACATCCGGCGCAAACCCGCAGGTCAGCGGCACCAACATGGGGACCGGTCCCCAAGAGGCTGCAGTTGCACCAGGGGACCGCAATGGGGACCGTGAGCACGGCCCCCGCAAGTCGCCGGGGACCGACAGCCCCGTGGCGGGAACCGCCCAGCAGGAGGGGACCGATCCCGCCGGCGCACGGGGACCGGATCACGGGACCGGCTCCCGGCCTCCTCGGGGACCGGCAGACCCTGGGGAACGGGGTTCCGGTGAGGGTGCGGAACTGCTGGATGAGTTGCGGGCGGCGATCGGCAAGTACGTGGTGCTGCCCAGCGAGGAGGCACTGACCGCAGTCACGCTGTGGGTGGCGGCCACGCACATCCAGACCGCATTGCAGCACGCGCCCCGCCTGGCGGTGATGAGCCCGACGAAGGGCTGCGGCAAGTCCCGCGTCCTGGACGTGCTGCACGAGACCGTGTACAAGCCGATGATGACGGTGAACACCTCCCCGGCGGTCATCTTCCGCGTCATCGGCAAGAACCCGCCCACCCTGCTGGTGGACGAGGCCGACACCATCTTCGGCCCCAAGGCCAGCGACAAGGAGGACCTGCGCGGCCTGCTGAACGCGGGCCATCAGCGCAACCGGCCCGCCTGGCGGATCTCCGGACCCGAGCACAAGCCCACCCCGTATCCCACCTTCGCCATGGCGGCGCTCGCGGGCATCGGCGACCTGCCGGACACGATCACGGACCGGGCGGTCGTACTGCGGATGCAGAAGCGCAAGCCTGGCGAGAAGGTCGCCCCCTTCCGCTCGCGGTACTCGGCGCCCGAACTCAACGCGCTGCGTGACCGGCTGTCCGCCTGGCTGGGCCCGTTGCGCGGCACCGCTGGCGGGATGGTGCCGGCGATGCCGGTGGAGGACCGGGCCGCGGACACGTGGGAGCCGCTGGTCATCATCGCCGACCTGGCCGGCGGCCACTGGCCCGCGAGCGCCCGTGCGGCCTGCGTGGCGATGACCCGCCACGAGGCGGTCCAGGACGAGCAGACCAGCTTGAAGACGCGGCTGCTGCGCGACATACACCGCATCTTCGAGGCGCACGGCAACCCCGAGGCCCTGTCCACCCAGACTCTGGTCGCCGACCTGATCCAGGACGCCGACGCGCCCTGGGCGGAGTACGGCACCAAGGGGTTCAACGCCTACCACCTGAGCAACCTGCTCCGCGACTTCGGCATCAGTCCCGCCAACTACCGGTTCGACCAAGGCAGACAGGCCAAGGCGTACGCCCGTAACCGGTTCCTCGACGCCTGGGCCCGCCACTGCCCCGGTCTCGCCGAGGCGGCGCCCGAGCCCGTGCACGACGCCACGCCCGGGCGCCTGACCCAGGACAAGCCACCCACGGCCCCGACGGGCTCGCTGCCCATCGGCCCGCCTGGCAGCCCCGCCGGGCCTAAGCGCGCCCGCTAACCCGCCTCCCCCTGGGATCCGTATCACTGCGTCGCATCCGTCCCCGCGCAGGTCAGCGCGGGGACGGATGTCCTTGCCGGGACGCACTTCTCCGTACCGGCCCAACTGTCCGTACCTGTGCTGACCAGGCATGCGACGGACGCAACGGACGTGACACAGCACCGCCCCACCTAATCGCCGGAGAAACACTCCATGCACGAACAGCACCAAGAACTCCCCACAGCTCAGCAGCGGATACCCATCCCCGCAGCCCCAAACGGCACAGCAAGTTGTCGGGTAAGGAGTCCTTACCCGGCCTCCGCCCTGGAGGGGGCGGAGGCATCCGGCGCAGGGGCACCGGAGCCGGTCGGGCTGGGGGAGCCGACCGAGACAGGGGGTAACGAGCCGTCATCGAGCGTGCCCCAGCAGCCCGCGCCACGTCGCCGTCTGCGTGACAAGCAACTGCGCCAGCGCCGAGTCCACCCTCGCTACAACGAAGCCGAGTTCGCCCTCGTCCAGAACGCCGCTGCCCTGAGCAGCATGGCGCTTGGTGGCTATGTGGCCGAGAGCTCGCTCGCTGCCGCCCGCACCGACGATCCCACTGCGGCGGTAGCCGACTACCGAGCCATGGTCAAGGCACTGATGGCCGCCAACCGGCAGCTCGGCGGCATCGGCAATAACCTCAACCAGCTCACCTGGCACCTCAACAAGGACGGCGCCTGTCCCCACCCCGATACCGTCCAACATCTCCTGGATCGGGTGGAGGCGTGCATCGCCGAGCTGGACGACGCCGTCGCCCAGATCACAGAGGGGCGGTGAGCCATTGATTCCGAAGATCATCCTAGGTAAGGGCCCATACGCCACGCGCCGCACGATCGGCTACCTCTTCGGCAAGGGCCGGGCCAACGAGCACATCGACCCGCACCTGGTGGCCTCCTGGAACGACTTCGCCCCCGACCCCGGCCGCAGCCCCCACCGCGACCCGAAGAAAGTGGAGGCCCAGCTCGCCGCCCAGCTCGACCAGCCCGTGATGATGCTGGGCGACAAGGCACCCAAGTACACCGTGTGGCACTGCCCTGTCCGTGCCGCGCCCGAGGACCCGATCCTCACCGACGCCCAGTGGGCGGACATCTCCCGCCGAATCGTGGCCGCCGCCGGCATCGCCCCCGAAGGCGACGAGGAAGCTTGCCGATGGGTGGCCGTCCGCCACGCCGACGACCACATCCACATCGCCGCCACCCTCGTACGTCAGGACGGACGCCGCCCCCAACGCGATTACGACCAGCGCGCCGTCCAACGCGAAGCCCGCAAGATCGAAGCCGACTACGGGCTGAGGCGGTTGAAGCCGGGTGACGGCACGGCAGCCAAGCGCCCCACCAGCAAGGAGCACTTCAAGGCCAAGCGCCTGGGCCAGGACGCCACCTCCCGCGAGATCCTGCGCCTGCGTGTCCGCCGCGCGATGGCCGCCGCCACAACTGAGGCCGAGTTCTTCGCCCTGTTGGAGGCGACCGGTGTGAGTGTCCGGCCGAAGACGGAGCCGTCCGGAGACGTCACCGGCTACAGCGTCTCCCTGCCCGGCGACGTCAACAAACAGAAGCAACCCATCTGGTACGCCGGTTCCACCCTTGCCGGCGACCTCTCCTTGCCCAAGGTCCGCCAACGCCTCGCCACCACCGCACCCGAGCCGGCCGCAGCCCGCCCAGGCAGCCCCTGGCATCAGGCCACCGCCGCCGCCGAACGCATCCCCCACCACCTCACCTACAGCAATGAGGAAGTGGCCCAAGGACAGCTGGACGCGCTCGGCGGAGCTCTCGATCTGCTCCCACTAACAGCTCCTGCCGCAGCCCGCGCCGAACTCGAAAAGGCCGCCGTCGCCTTCGAGCGTGCCACCCGCTCCCGCGTCGCCGCCGACCACGCCAGTACCCGCGTCCTGCGCCGCAGCGTCCAGGCGATATGGAAGGAACCTGTACGGCACGAGGATGGTGCCGGACTGGCGATGCTGCTGGACGTCGCGCTCACCGCGGTCGCCTACGCCATGCACTGGCACCGGACCCGCCAGCACGCCCAACAGCAGGCGGCAGCCGAACAGACGCTCATCCACCTGCAGGCCGCGTACGCGCAGGTCGCCGAACCGGTCCTGGCCGCACTCGCCGGCCGGACACCCAGCCTGCAGACGAAGCGCCGCTACGCCTACCACCTCCAGCAGGCAGTACCGGAGCACGCCGAAGGCATCGTCAACGATGGTGCCTGGGATGCCCTCGCCACCGTGCTAGCCGAGGCGGAGGCGGCGGGCCACAACGCGTCCGCCATCCTCGGCCAGGCGCTCAGCCTGCGCACCCTGGAGGACGCCCGCAGCCCTGCTCGCGCTCTCACCTGGCGCGTTCGCCGCCTCGGCGAACGCCACGCACCTGGTCCGCACGCCCAAGCGTCCAAAGTCCGCCACCCCGCGCAGCGCCCCACGGCTCCGCCTGCGCAGGAGTCTCGTATTCGGTCGCGCTGATCAGGCCGGTGCCCGCCCGTCGCCGTGTGTGCGAGGCGCCTGGGGCTTGCGGTGCTTGCCGGTGCCGGTGCCGGTGCCGGTGCCGAGTGGCTTCGGCACCGGCCCGGGAGCCGGGGGCTCTTTGGTCTCCGCGTAGATGATGGCCTTTGCTTCAGCCAGGTTGGCCGCGAATCCGTGCGGCTCCCAGGAGTGCCCGTTCCACCGCTCGATGGCCCGTGGCGCCTCCGGGCGCAGATGCGATCCCCTGGGGCCGTTGCCGGGGACGACAGAAACGGCGCGCAGTCGGCCGATCTTCGCGTCGCGGCGTTCCGCCCAGTCCTTCAGCGGTTCGTCGTCCATCGTGGCGTTCCTCGGATCGGCGGTGGTCGTCTCAGGAGGGTAGCGGCCACTGCGGGCCGTTCGGGTTCCCCAGCCAGACCACCTGGGCGTCGCGGGAGACCGTGACGCCGAACGCGGCGCTGCCTGGTGACCCGTACTCCTCCCAGGTGGCCACCGCCGTCTCGACCGCGTCCCAGAGGCGACGCGGGCCGCCCTGGCGGACCTGCCAGCCGCTGTCGGTGGGGGCGAGCACGGCGAAGGAATCGGTCACGCCGTCCAGCACGAACGTGCTGACCGGGCCGCCGTCGACCGGCATGGAGAAGAAACGGGCGTCGGGCACCGCGAGCTGCGCCATGAAACCCGGACCGGAGCTGGTGAGGACGCCTGGCCCATACGTGGCTTTCCGCGTCGTTCCGTCGTCAGGTCCCGGAATCATGCCGAGGCTCTCCGGCGCGTCCTGCTGCCGGGCGATCATGAAGCTCGGATCGTCCTCGCTGAACCAGCCGCTCGCGCTGCCTCCTGTGACGATGAGCTTGACCAGTCCGAGGGAGCGCATCCAGCCGCGCAGGGTGGTGAGGATGATGCCGCCCGGCAGCACTTGCTGCAGCCAGGCGGGCGGGATGGTGCGGAAGCCGCAGGTGGCGATCAGACGGTCGTAGGGGGCTCCGTCCGGGTGGCCGACGCGGCCGTCCCCCACTACCAGGTGAGGGGCATAGCCGCATTGGGCGAGGGCCTCGTGGGCTCGGCGTGCCACCTTCTCATCCGTCTCGATCGAGGTCACGCTCTCGCTGCCAAGGCGGTGGCACATCAGCGCGGTCGAGTAGCCGGTGCCGGTGCCGATCTCCAGCACGGTCATGCCCTCATGCACATCCAGGTCTTCGAGCATCCTGGCCACGAGGCTCGGCAGTGTGGACGACGAGGTGGGGGTGGTGTTGCTGACGGGGTGGGGATCAGTCCAGTCGATGTCCCGGCCGTCGAACTGGGTCATCCAGGTCTCGTCGGTGTAGACGAGACGGAGCCATTCCGCGTGGCCGGCGGTCGCAGGGGTGACCGGCTCCCACGTCGTGACGCCGGGGGCGTCGCTCTCCCGATAGAAGCGCGGGATGAAGACGTGGCGGGGCACGTTCTCGACGGCGGCCCGCCATTCGGGGGATCTCAGCCAGCCGCCCTTCTCCAGGTGGTCGGCGAGCTGTCGCCGCAGGCTGACCGCGGCCGTCTCGAGATCAGGGTCACTGGCCACGGAGTCCTCCTTCCAGGAGATCGGCGAGTGCGGCGGTCATGGGCAGACCGGTCGGCGGCTCCATCCATGCCCATTGTCCGGAAGGGTTGCACTCGATGAAGATCCACTCTCCGGAATAGGTCAGGGCGAAGTCGAACGCCCCGAAGACGAGTCGGAAGTGCTTGAGGTAGGCGCGCATTGCTCGTTGGACCGTGGGTGGCGCGGCGACGGGCGTGTAGGTGTGGGTGCCGTAGTCGGTGCGCCAGTCGAGGAGGCCGGAGTCGATCCGCACCGCGAAGATCTGCTCGCCGATGACCGTGACCCGGATATCCGCGCTCTTGTCCACGCGCTTCTGGAAGAGGTGCATGGTGCCGGCCACGGAGTCGTCGATCTCGTCGGCGGTCACCTCCGTCACCGGTAAGGTCTGGGACTTGCCGTCAACCAGATAGAGCGGCACCGAGATGGGTTTGAAGATGACCCGACGGTGCTCCTTGATGAAAGCCCGTGCGTCGTCGGGAACGTTGGTGATCAGCGTGGGTGGCAGCACGAAGCCGGCCGCCGCTGCGGCGGCGAGCCCGGCGGGCTTGTACTCGGCGTCTCCGATGCGGTTGGGGTGGTTGACGTACAGGCAGCCCGGCAGCGAGGTCAGGACGCCGCCCAGTCCATAGCGGGCCTGGGCCACGGCGAACCGTTCGTCCTGCCGGTCGAGGTGCGAGAACGAGAACCCGGAGGGGCGGCGGTAGTACATGGCCCGCACGGCGCCCAGTTCTGCACGTCGACTGGGAGTCTGCATGCTTCCCCGCCAGCCGCCGGTGCCGCCGATGGAGGCGGAGCACGACAGGGTGGCGGGGAAGTCACCGGAGTCGAACCGCAAGACCGGGACGCCCCGGTCGTGCAGCTCGGCGATCACGATGTCCGCGGTCGGGTCGTCGAGGTTCGTGACGACCAGGACCGGGCGATCGTCTTTCGTCACCGAAATCACTGGTCGGTGTCGTTGCCCGTGTCGCTGTCCGGGGAATCGCTGTTGCGGTCCCCCTGGCCCGTCGTGCCGGTCGGCGGGTTCGTGCCCGAGGACGTGCCATGCCCCGGGGCCATCGTCCGCACGCCGGAGGCGTCGAAGTACCGGGCGGTCTGCGTCGACGCGTCCAGCTCCACCCTCGCGTAGTCGGGTCCCTCGACGGGCGGGTAGGGAGCCATGCGACGAAGACCCCAAGGGGCGACTGTCAGATGCCCCTGCGGCAGCGGACTACCGGTGGGGAAGCGATCCACGTAGTTGAACACGGTCTTCCTCTCTGATTGTGCGGAAAGCGCTGTGTCGCGACTTCCTTGCTCGCCCGCCCGGCCCCCGGACATCGAGGTGCCCAGCGGGAGTTGTGAGGCGCCGGTGCTGCGTTTCCAACGGGGTCAGACAGACGTGAGGACTTGTCGCCGGAGCCCCTCAAGCACGCGCACGAGGAGCGACACCTCTGGCTCCCTCGACTCGGCCGCGGCTCGGCCCTCCTCGTACCAGCGGCCGAGACGCCGCCGGTACTCGATCTCCGCCTGTCTGACCTCGGCGCGGATTTCACCGAGCGCAAGGTCCGACTCCAAGTGCAGCCGAAGGAGATCCGCAGGCGTGATACGCAGGGGTTCGGCGGAGATCTCGGCGTCGGGGTCGCTCGTCGAACGGAAGGGAACGAGGGTGAGTTCGACGCACGCCTCCGGGCTGGGATCGTCCATCAGTTCCTCGGCATGCATCAGCCGTAAGGACACCCGCGGCCTCAGCATTCGGCCGGCACTTCCACCTCGGCCCACACGACCTTGCCCCAACGCTTGCGGTCGTAGCCCCATCTCCAGCTGAGGGCATCGACCAGGAGGAGGCCGCGGCCCTCCTCGGCGTCATCATCGGGGCTACCGACCTCCGGCGTGTCCCGGCAGGTGTCGGCGACGCCGATACGCACCACGCCTTCGGTCGGACGTGTGACCAGGACACGGACGCTGCGGCACCGCGTGTGGTCGATGGAGTTGTTGACGAGCTCGGCCACGATCTGCACCCCGACCTCTGCCAACTCGCCTATGCCCCAGGTGTTCAGGACGGCGGAGACGAGCAGGCGGGCCCGGCGAGCGGATTTCGGTTCGCACGGCATCGTCTCGGTGTAGCCGGGGGTGCCGGTCGCAGTAGGTCGGGCGGCGGTCATGGTCACAGGAACATCCCTCCGGGGTGGACGCCCGCCCCCGCGACGGGGTGGCGCCGGGGCGGGCTCTCCTCCATGCCGTCGAGGATGGGGGAAATCAGGACCTCGACGGCCTGATACCGAGTCAACGACCTGCAGCCCGAGGGGAACAGGAAAGGTCGGGCTTCCATCGGCCGTCCCGAACCGGAAGACTTTGCGTTCCCGTGACCTGGGGTCTGGTTCGGTCGGTGACCGCCGGTCTACCGTCGGAGGCATGGGAGCGAACGTCATCCTCAAGAGCCGGATGGACGAACTCGGGCTCACACAAGACGAATTGGCTGGTCGGATGAACGCCGCGCTCGCGGAGATCACCGGTAGGCCCGGCGATGTCTCTGCCCGCACGGTCCGCAACCTGCTGAACGGTTCCTCCCGCCGCCCCATCGGACGGACGTGCGCCGCTCTGGAGCGGGTGTTCGGATGCCCTATCGGGGATTTAGGGTTCAGGGCACCACGTACCATGCAGCACCCTCAGGAGGACCCCGTGCTGCGTCGCACCTTCCTCACCTCGGCCACCGGCACCGCAGCCGCCGCCGTTCCCCTGGTGGCCCAGCGTCGAGCCGTCGGCATGTCGGACGTGGCGCGGGCTGCCGCCGGGATGAACGCCCTCGTCGAAGCCGACGACCGTCAAGGCGGGCACAGGGAGTTGGAGAAGGCGGCGATGAAGGGACGTGACGGCGTACTGGAGCTGCAGCAGCGGAACGCCGGCGAACGCGTCCGTAGAGCCCTGTATGGGCTGGCCGCCGAGTACACCACCATTGCGGCCTGGTCCTGCATCGACGCCCGAAACCTCGATCAGGCCCAGACCTACTTGAACGAATCCGCCACGTACGCCGGCCTCTCTCAGGACGGCCCCACCGAGATGCGCGTGTGGGTCAACTTCTCGATGCTCGCCTACCAGCGCCAGAACTGGCCCGAAGCGCTCGCGGCGGCACAGGCCGCGCAAGTCTGCGCGGCAGCGCGGCGAGACCCGTTCTTCGATTCGCTGGGACGTGTCCGTGCCGCCCTCGCCTACGCGGGACTCGGGGACGGGCGCGCGGGCCTGCGGTCCCTCGGAGCCGCCCAGGACACCTTCACCAAGGTGGGGAAACGCGAACGCCCGCGTTGGACGGCCTTCTACGACCAGGCCGAGCTCGACCACCTCGCCGCCATCGTGCAATTCCGCAGCGGACGCCACGCCCACGCCGAAGCGATGGCCCACCGCGCCCTGGCCAAGATCCCGAATGCCTTCCGGCGCAACCGGGCACTCGCGACCGCCCAACTCGCCCTGGCACAGCTCCACCAAGGCGAAGCCGAACAGGCCACGGCCACCGCCGCCGACGTCTTCACGATCATGGACAGTGACCCTCTGCCCGGCCGCATGCGCACGCTCATCGGAGACTTCCACCGGGGCCTGTTCGCCCTGGCCCCCTCCGCCTCCTACGCACGAGACTGGGCAGACCGCATGCGAACCGAATGGAGCCGAGCGTGACCGACATGCGTCACTTCCAGCACGGGAACCTCCCCGAGGGCTTCCGGCAGATGCTCATCGACGTACACGCCGACGCCTACGCCGACCAGATGGACGACCCCTTCCACCAGCGCTTCGCCTGGTTCGTCGACCACTGGACCGGCATGGACGGCTTCTCCTGCGTCGTGGCCTACGACGGCGGCGAGCCGGTCGGCTTCGCCTACGGGGCCCCACTCGCACCCGGCCGGGAGTGGTGGCGCTCCACCGACTACGAGCCGAACAACGGCTACTCCTCCACCTACGCGGTTTCTGAGGTCATGGTGCGTCCGGGCTGGCGCAAGCAGGGCATCTCCGAACGGCTCCACGAAGCGCTGCTGAAGGAGCGTACGGAGGACCTCGCCGTGCTGCTGGTCGACGTGACCCACCCCAAGGTGCAGGCACTGTACGAGGCGTGGGGGTACGCCAAGGTCGGCGAGCAACAGCCGTTCGCCGACTCGCCGGTGTATGCGGTCATGGTCAAGGAAATTCGGGCCTGATCCTCTCTCCGGTCAGTTGGCCTGCCCCTGGCTTATTGCGTGGTGGGAGGAGCGAAGCCAGCCGCCGCCTGATGAGCAGTACGTGATCCCTTACGCGGGTCTGGTCTCCTGATCGGTGAGGCGCGCGGTGAGGTACGCCCGCTCGGCCTCGTTGCTGGTCAGTTCCAGGGCCTGCCGGTACGCCACCGCCGCCTCGTCCGTACGGCCGAGGCGCCGCAGCAAATCTGCTTTGATGGCCGGTAGGTACTGGTACCCGGAGAGTCGGCCGTCCTGCTCCAGCGCCTCGACCTGCGCCAGCGCGACCGCAGGTCCTTGGGCCATCGACAGCGGCACGGTCCGGTTCAGCGCGACGACCGGTGAGGGCCACAGCGACAGCAGCCTGTCGTAGAGCGCCACGATCTGCGGCCAGTCCGTTTCGGCGTACGTCGGCGCTTCGGCGTACAGCGAGGCGATCGCTGCCTGCACCAGGTAGCGCCCCACGACTCCGCCGCGCAGCCCGGCCACGATCAGGTCTTGCGCCTCGGCCAGCGCGGTACGGTCCCACAGCGAGCGGTCCTGCTCGGCAAGCCGCAGCAGCCGGCCGTCAGAGCTGGTCCGGGTGGCGCGCCTGGCGTCTGTGACCAGGAGCAGCGCCAGCAGTCCGCGGACCTCGGGCTCGTCGGGCATGAGGTCCCGCAGCGTGCGGGCCAGGTGCAGTGAGCGGTCAGCCAGGTCGGTGCGCATGAGCGCGGGGCCCGAGGGGGCCGTGTGCCCGGCGGTGAATAGCAGGTGGATCACGCCGAGCACGGCCGTCAGCCGGTCCGGCAGCTCGGCCGGGCGTGGCAGGCGGTAGGGGATACGGGCGGCGGAGATCTTCTTCTTCGCCCGGGTGATCCGGGCGGCCATCGTCTGTTCCGACACCAGCAGCGCCCGGGCGACGTCCGGTGTGGGCAGCCCGCACACCAGCCGCAGCGTGAGCGCGAGTTGCGCCTCCTGCGCGAGCGCGGGATGACAGCAAGTGAAGACGAGCCGCAGCCGTTCTTCGGGGACGACATCCTCCGGGTCCACGGCCTCCTCCCTCTCATTCTGTTCATCCAGCGCGTCCAGGGCGAGTTCGTCAACGGCCGATTCGGGCTCCACCAGCAGCGGCAGCTTCGAGCGGAACGTCCGCTCCCGGCGCATCGCGTCCATCGCCCGGCGCTTGGCCGCAGTGGTGAGCCACGCTGCGGGGCTGCCAGGGATCCCGTCGCGTTCCCAGGCCGACAGCGCCGCGGCGTACGCCTCCTGCACGCACTCCTCGGCCAGGTCTAGGTCGCGGGCGACGCGCACTGTCGCGGCGAGCACGAAGGCCCACTCGCGCCGGTGCGCGTCGGCGACCGCCTGTCCTACGTCCGCCGCAGCCGTCATCGGGCGATGGGAGCGATGCCGCCCGCGACGGGCCGCACCTCCACACCGCCACGGCCCCACTGGACGGCCGGATTACGACGCGCCAACTCCAGGGCGGCGTCCAGATCGGGAGCCTCGATGATGCAGACGCCCGCGATGACTTCCTTGGAGTCGATGAAGGGGCCATCAGTGACTACGTCGCCGCGCAGCGAGGTGGCGGTGTCGGCGGACTGCAGCGCGTACGCCGCGATCATGGTGCCGGAGTCGATCAGGTCGTCAGCGTGCCGCTTGCTCGCCGCCTGCTGCTCGGGCGTGTAGTCGTCGGCCTTGAGCGTGTCGTAGATGAGGATCGCGTACTGGGCCATGACGGGTCTCCTTGGCTGTGTCTCTGGTCGGTACGCCTCTACGTCGGACGGGCGACGTGAATTCGACAGACGGTACGCGAACTTTCTTCAGATGCCTTCGGGCAGGCTCCGGCTGCGGGCATGGCAGCGTCGGCAGCATGGCGTTCAGTAGGCGTCCCCATGGAGACGCCTACAACCTGACGCTATTGGGTCCAAGCTACGAGGAACTGGTGCTGTCGGTTCTCGTGGACATCGGCCTTGCCCCGAACCGGGTGCCGCTCAACGGGCTGAAAATCTGCTGCTCGATCTCGTGGACAAAGCCACCGAAACGGCCGTCTCCGTGACTACACCCGTTTCGCCCCCGAACCCTGCGGCAGCGAGCCCTCCGCCCTGTCATGGGGGGAGCCGATACGGTCCATCTGCCTCCAGGCCGGGAAGATCACCGGGCACAGCGTGGTGAGCAGATACGCACCGCCGACCGCCAGCAGTGTGGTGGACAAGCCGACTGAATCCACGAGGAAGCCCGCGGTCAGTCCGCCCAGCGGAGTGATCAGTTGCACCGAGGCCGTGGTCGCGCTCAGCACGCGGCTGCGCAGGTCCTCCGGCACCGTCTCATACGTCACGGTGGCCATGATGGGGTTGAGTACACCGAACGCAAGACCCTCTACCGCCATGATCACGGCCAGCGGGGTGAAGGTGTCGGTGAAGGCGGCCACCACGAAGCGCGGCAGGCCCCCGATGAGAAACGCGATCGTGAACACGGGCCACCGCCGAAAGCGGCTGCCCACCGCCCCATAGACCAGCGCCCCCGTGAGCGCGCACACCCCGAACGCCGCGTTCAGCAGACCGAGATCGACGGCACCACCAAGCTCCTCACGGGCATACACGGGCAGGAGCACGGCGCTCCATCCCTGGTCGAGCCCCCTGGTGACCAGCGTCATCAGGCACAGACCCAGCAGCAGCGGCGTGGCCGCCACGAAGCGATACCCTTCCGCGAGTTCACGACGGTAGGCCCGCAGCGACGCCGGCTCGGCCCGTCGTTGGGCCTGCGCCTCGGGCAGGCCGCGCACGCCGAACGCGAACAGTGGCGCGGCCACGGCGAAGGTCGCGGCATCTACCAACAGGACGTTCTCGGCTCCGAGTACGGTGATCAGCACACCTCCGAGAGCGGATGCCGTCAGCGCCGCACAGCGTGCCGCACCGTCGTACAGCCCGGCTGCCCTGGTCAGTGGCATTCCGGCGCGTTCGGCGAGCGTCGGCAACAGGACACCGCGAGCGGTTTCCCCCGGCGCACGGAACAGCCCTGTCATTGCCATCAGCACGCACAGCATCCAGAGCTGCAGGATGCCGGCGAACTGCAGCAGCGGGATCGCCGCAACGGCGACCCCGCAGGAGAGATCCGACGCGACACTCACCCGCCGTCGCCCCATCCGATCGATGACCGGACCGGTGACGAGCGCAGCGAGCACTGCGGGCAGCAGTGTGCAGAACGCGACGATCCCGGCCTTGGCGGCGCTGCCCGTGCTCTGCAGCACGAACCACGGCACGCCCAAGTAGGTAAGGCAATTCCCTGCGATCGAAACGAGGTTGGCGGCAAGAACCATTGCCAGAGGACGGCGATCAACCGTCCCGAAGTCTTCGGACACTACGGTGGTCTCCCATAAGGGGAAGCGCCCACCGTGAACGAAGCAGGTCAGCCGGCGGGCAAAGCGAAGTTGTCAGCGTCTGGCGCGCACAGCGAGGCGCACCGCGGTGCGGTGTTCACAAGCAGCGCCTCCAACACTTCGCCGGGATGACCACCCGGCACCTCCAGGCATTGTGACGTCGGGCACCGGCCCTCCGCAACGACGATCCGTCGCAATGGGCGAGCTCACACAGGGAATTGACCGAGTTGCGCCCATGAGGACAGATCTGCTGACCATCTGGATCTCGGAGCGCCATGCTTCAACGTGCTGGGAAGAAAACCCCTACTGAGTCCGCAGCGCTTGTTCGACCTCCAGGCTCTCCGGACTTGGGCGCCAGGTCGTATCAGCCGCGGCGGACGACGGTGAGCCGACCCGCCGCGAGCTTGGGCAGCCGACGACGCGGCACCGGGACTGCTGAGGCGAGCGACGCAGCGAAGGCGGCGACCAGATCGTAGGGGACGCTGGGGCTGAAGCTGGCGCACCACAGGTACGGGGCGCCAAGGACTGGCTCCGCCCATGCCTGCCAACCGAGTAGCTCGGGGCGCGGGTCGGCATCTTGGATCAGCGGCGGCACGATCTCCAGAGAGACGCTTGAGCTGAACCCGGGGTCCGTGGCGGTCGTCCTCGGCCGGTCCACGTCCCGGATCCAGCCCCGTGCAGTCAAGGCGGTCAGTACCACGTCTGGCCCCGTGATGGCGCTATCGGGTATCACCCGGTCGTCGAGCGCTGTGAGGAGGTCAGAGAGCGCCTCGTACGGCACGCCGGTGGTGAAGTAGCCGTTCCACTCCGTCATTGCGGAGGTCGCATGCGTGCGAGCGCTCAGCTGCAGTGCGATGGGTAGCCCGCCGAGCTCAAATGGGTGGCTGGCGAGGATCCACTCGACGCCATGCAGTTCGTCCGGGCTCACGTACAGCAGGGTGTGGCGGGAGGTCGGCCACATGCGCCAGCCGAGGCCGATGAGGGTGTCGCCGATCTGCTCGGCGAGCTCGCCATCGTCACCGGCAAGGTGGCGCGGAGTGACCCAGCACACCGGGTCCTGCGAACAGGGCTGGGAGGGATCGTTGGGAAGGTGCGCGTGCAGGAGCGCCTCCTAAGGCTTGTGGATCGAGTTGTCGGCCGTCTTGCACGCTGTGCCCTCAGCGGGCACATCCAGGGCACAGCACAACGGAAAACACCACGGACAAGTGAGAACTACCGAGCGTAGTTTTCCCCGGTCCGCAGTGCTTTCATCGCGAACCCGCAGGTCATCCCCCGCCCCCCTTCATTTGATCCTCAAGTGGAAGAAGGACGCCCCGCTGATGGCGGTGTGATCCGATGCCATGACTCCAGCCGCTCCGGTCTGCATACTGGCCGGTGCCGGTCGCTCCGCCGCCGGCGTCACAGCAACGCCGGGCCGTGGGGGGACTGCCGATGGCGTGGACGATATGCACGAGGGACGGACGGCGACTGTCGGTCGAGGAACGGGGTGATCCGAAGGGCCGCCCGGTGTTCCTGCTGCACGGCACACCCGGCAGCCGGCTCGGGCCCGCCCCGCGGCCGTCGGTCCTCTACCGCATGGGGATTCGGCTGATCACGTTCGACCGGCCGGGATACGGCGGTTCCGACCGCAGCCTGGGCCGTACGGTGAGCGCGGCGGCCGAGGACATACGGCTGATCGCCGACGCCCTCGGGATCGGCCGTTTCGGAGTGGTGGGCCGCTCAGGGGGCGCCCCGCACGCGCTCGCCTGTGCGGCGCTGCTCCCGGACCGGACCGCACGGGCCGGCGCGCTGGTCGGGCTGGCTCCTCCGGACGCCGCCGACCTGGACTGGTTCGACGGCATGACCGAGGCCAATGTCCATGCCTACGTCAACGCGGCCGCGGGTCGGCACCGGCTCACCGCCACGCTGGGCAGACGCTCGCTGACGATCCGCGCCGATCCCGCGGCCTCCGTCGCCGAGATGCGCAGGGGACTGCCCGAGTCCGACCGCTGGATCGTCGCGGACGCCGGAATCCAGGCCATGCTGGAGCGCAACTTCGCCGAGGGGCTGCGCAGTTCCGCGGACGGGTGGGTGGACGACGTCATGGCGTTCAGCACGGGCTGGGGCTTCGACCTCTCGGGCATCACCGCCCCGGTTTTCCTCTGGCACGGCGAGGAGGACATCTTCGCGCCGGTGGAACACACCCGCTGGCTCGGCCGCAACATCCCCGGGGCCCGCGTCGAGGTCCAACGCGACGCGGCCCACTTCGGAGCGCTGCGTGTGATGACCCGCTTCATCGGCTGGGCGTCCCGGCACGAGGGGTGAGGACGGGGTGGCTGCGGCCATCCGGTCCATGGTGGTTGGCGGCCGCGTGGGGGTTCTGCTGCCTGGCGGCTGGGCGGTGACCGGTCCACGTGGTGGCGGACGCGTGCGAGCTCTGCTCCATGGCGGCTGGGCGGCTGTCCGATCCGCGGAGACGGCAAACGGCACGGACATCGGTCCACGGCGGTGGTGGCCACTGGGCGGTCACCGGTCCCAGAGACGGCGCCAACGGGGCGGTCACCGGTCCACGGCGGTGGCGCCGGCGGCGCGGACTCGGCTCCGTAGTCGGCGCCGGCCACGCGCGGACTGCGCGCCCCGGCCGCTGGGGCGGTCACCGGTCCACGGCGATGGCGGCCACGCGCAGGCAGCGGTCCACGGCGATGGCAGCCACCGCGCCCGCCCGGCTCGAACCGCCCCATCCCGGACTGCCTCGCCTCGAACAGCCCTCCCCCGAACCGCCCCGCCCACCCCCGGATCAGACCTGCTGTGGTTCCAGATCCCGGTCGATCCGGCGCCTCGCGGTCGCTGCCTCGCTCAACGGATGCGTCTCGCCCAGGCGCTGGATCAGTTCGGTCTCCGCCTCCTGATGGAGCTGGTCGGCCTCCGTGTCCCGGCCCAGCCGGCGGAGGGTGATCGCGAGGTTGACCATGCTGCTGAGAGTGTCGGGGTGGGTGGGCCCGAGCCGCTTGCGCAGTCCGGTCACGGCGAGCCGCTCCCAGCGCTCGGCCTCCTCCGGACGGCCGAGGTCGGCCAGGGCGTTGGCCAGACTGGTCCCCACACTCAGGGTGGCCGGATGGTCGTTGCCGAGGGCCGCCGCGAGGGCGGTATGGGCCTGTTCGGCCAGTCGCGTGGCCCTGCGCGCATCGCCGAGCGCACGGTGAAAGGTCGCCAAGTTGTTGATGCAGAACATCGTGAACGGGTGGTCCGGGCCGAAGGAGTTCCGGTACCCCTCCAGCACCTCCTCGACCTGCCGCACCGCCCGCAGGGCCCCCTGCTCGGCGTCCGTGGCGAGGTAGTCGGCGGCGAGATTGAGCCCGCAGGCCAGTTCCTCGGGAATGGAGCGGCCGTACCGGTCGCGGTAGCGGGTGTGGATCTCCCACGTCTGCTCGCTCAGTTGGAGCGCCTCCGCGTGCCGGCCGGCTTTGCGCAGGGACACCGCGAGGCTCTTGTCGACCCGCAGCACCTCCGGCACGTACGGGTTGAGTACCTGTCCGAAGAGCTCCCGCACCTGGCGCAGGATCTCCACCGAGTCGTCGTACTCGCCGAGTTCCCGAAGGTCACGGGCGTAGTGGCTGCGGGTGGTGAGCGTGTACGGGTGCAGCGGGCCGTCCAGCGCGGTACGGCGCCGCACGGTGTCCTCGTCGAGCCGGCGGGCGGCCTCGCTGTCCCCGGTGAGGCGGTGGTCGATGGCGAGGTTGTTGGCGGAACGCAGGGTCCGGGAATGGTCCTCGCCGAAGATCTCGCGGAATCCGTTGTAGTTCCGCTGGTCCAGCTCCAGTGCCTCGTTGAAGCGGCCGAGCGCCCGCAGGTCGGCGGCCACGTTGCCGGAGGTGATCAGCAGGGACGGGTGGCCCTCGTCGAGGAGCTGGTGCTGCCGGGCCAGGGTGTCCTCGTCCATCTCCCGGGCGGCCTGGTATTCGCCCTGCGAGCGCAGGATGTTGGCCAGTTCGAACCGGAGATTGAGGATCTGCTCGTCGTTGGAGTCCGCGAACTCGGTGCTCCAGAACTCGTTGAGCTGGGTGCCGAGGGTGCGGGCGAGGTGCAGTTCGCCGCGCTTCCACAGGTAGCGCATGCGGTCCACCATCAGCTGCCGGGGCTCCTCCTCCGCGCACTCGCGGATGTTGGAGGGGACGAGGTGCGGCCAGATCACCTCGAACTCGGGCCACTTGGCGGGGTCGTCGACCGCGTCCTCGGACGGCCGTATGGCGGCGAGAATGCGGTGCACCTCGTGGATGGTGTCCTCGGCGACCTCCGGGGCCATGCTGTCGCGCACCGCGGCCTGCACCAGCCGGTGCACCTGGATGGAGTTGTCGGTGGCGTCCACCTTGGCCAGGGCGAACCGGTTCAGCGCCTGGGTGACCTTGCCGAGCATGTAGCGGGCGCGCAGGTCCTTGTCGTACGGCAGCAACGCCCTGATCATCGCGTCGCTGCCGACGAGGGCCATCGAGATCGGCTCGGCGGACAGGAAGCTGCACAGTTCGAGCAGCCGGGCCGCCGCGGGGGACTCGTGACGCAGCCGGGTGACGGAGATGTTCCAGGTGGCGCCCACGGAGGACGGGTACTCCACGGCGTTGACGGCGGCCTGGACCGACAGCACCTGGGTGCTCTGGTCGCGCAGCTGCTCGATGTACTCGCCCACGGGCGTGGCCGTCGTGGCCAGCCAGGCCGCCGCGACCTCGATCGCCAGGGGCAGGTCACCGACCGCCTCGGCGACCAGGGCCGCGTCCTCCTCGCGCAGTCCCGGTACCCGTGTGGTCAGGTGCTCGACGCTCTCGTCTCGGGTGAAGACCTCGACCTCCACCGTCCTGACCTGGGTGGAGGTCGGCTTGGTGCGGGTGGTGACCAGGAGATGGCCGTAGACGTCGTCCGGTATCGGTCCGGTCTGGTCGCTGAAGCGGTTCAGCACGTCGTCCAGGTCCTCGACGTTGTCGAAGACCAGCAGCCAGCGCTTGTAGGGGTGGCCGGCCCGCAGCGCCTGGAGCGCGGCCACGGCGGCCTCGGACACGTCGTCGCCGATGCCTGGGGCGAGCCGTCGGCCGAGGTCGGCGAGCTTGGGCGCGACCAGGTCGGGTTGTTCGGCGTCGACCCACCACACCAGGTCGTAGTCGGGCTTGAAGCGGTTGGCGTACTCGCGTGCCAGTTGGGTCTTGCCCACTCCGCCGAGCCCGTGCAGCACCTGGGGCAGCCGGGCCCCGGAGGCGCCGGTGACGAACTGGCGGCGCACCTGTTCCAGGATCGAGAAGCGGCCGGTGAAGAACGGGTAGCGGGGCTGGACGTTGGACACGCTGGTGCTGCTGTTGGGAAAGCGTGCGCCGTGCGGGCGACCGGCCTGCTGCGGCGAGCTGGGCCTGCCCAGGCCGGTCAGCAGCGTGGTCGCCGCCGTCTCCTCGTCCAGCCGGGCCAGATCGACGGTGCCGCCCCGGCTCGCGTACGGGATCTGCTGCACGTCCCCGATCCGCAGGGCGACCGGCTGGTGTTTGTGCGGACCGCCCGCGTGGACGGTGGCCTCCCAGGCGGCCTGGGCCGTGCGGGAGCCGAGGAACGCGGGGGAGACCACGGCGAGCACGCGGTGCGCCCCGGCGGACAGCGCCTCGGCGCCGACCTCCAGGGTCGTCATCGACCTCAGGTCCTGCGAGACCACCTCGAACCGCGCCTCGCGCAGCACCGCCTCCAGCCAGTCCACCCACATCCGGTCCTCGGAGACGTACTGGAGCAGCAGTTTCGACGGCGGCAGGGGGCGGCGGCGGGTGTAGGCCGAGACGTACTGGTTGCGCTTGACCTCGTTCAGGGGCGGCAGTGACGTCACCCGGCCCGCGGTGACGACGGAGGTCAGCCGCTCGCAGGCGGTCAGCATGGAACTGGCGACCTTGGGCGGGTCGCCGAACGGGGCGAGGATCTCCTCGTAGGCGTAGTAGGGGCGGTAGGGGATCTCCACCGATCCCCAGTAGGCGATGAGTTCCTCGGGGTCCATGCCGCTGGGCAGGCCCTCGAAGCGCTCACGGGCCAGTGCCCGTCCCGCGTCGACCTTGTCCTTCTCGCCGTCGTCGATGCGCATGGCGACCGGCAGGATACGGATCCCCTTGTCGCCGTAGCGCTCCTCGATGTCCTGGGCGACCGCGGCGGCGCCCTCGATGCTCTGGTCGCTGAGGGTGTAGCAGACCACCAGGGTGCTGGGCATCTGCACGGTGCAGATGTCGGCGAGGTCGCTGTGACCGGTGCGGCTGTCGATCAGGGTGAAGTCGTAGTACCGCTCCATGTCGGCGCGCATCGCGTCGAAGAACTGGCCGCCGCCGTAGCTGCTGTAGAAGCGGTCCCAGTCCATGTTGCCGACGATCGGGTAGTCGCGGTGGCGCATTCCGGCCGACAGGAAGTCCAGGCTGCCGGGCTCCGGGAAGGTCCAGTCCAGGGAGATGGCGTGGGGGCGGACGCGGGCGTAGCGCCGGTGCCAGTCGGGCTCGCGGTCGGGGAGGTCGCGCAGGGCCTCGCGGCGGTAGTCGTCTATCAGGTTGATCAGGCCGGGTGTCTCCCGCAATAAGGAGGGCTTCAGGAACGGGTGGAAGAACCTGTGCAGGCCGGGCGCCTCAAGGTCCCAGTCGACGGCGAGCACGCGATATCCGTTGGCGGCCAGGATCCAGGCCACGTTGGCGAGGGCCATGGTCCGGCCGGTGCCGCCCTTGTACGAGTAGAACGTGATCACTGAGCCCTTGCGGTCCTCGGTCATGGAACCCTCCGCTGTGTCGGCCTTGCTCTTCCCTCGTGCCGTGTGCGCCGTGGTCCTGCGGGCGGCTGCGCGCAGCTGCCCCGGCGTCGCGCTCAGACGTGGTATCCCAGCCTGGGCAGCCGCGGGGGATCGGTGGGTGGCCCCTTCGGCGGATAGGTCCTTGCATGGGTCTCGTAGTAGTTGACCGCCTGCCGTACGGCCTTCTGGAGTTCGAGCTGGAAGGCTTCGAGGGTGCGTATCGCGCCGCCCGGCGACCGGTGGCCCGAGCCCACCACCTGCCGTGCGGCCAGCGCCCGGTCGGTGAGCTCCTGCAGCTGCCGGTCCCGCTCGGGCGGGATCGCGTCGTCCCGGTGGTGGGGGATCATCACGCTGATCCAGGGGCGCTGCTGCTCGGCCAGCTGCGCCATGAGTTCCTTCACCCGCGGTAGGTCCAGGGCCCACCGGTCGAGCAGCAGCAGCGCGGGCGCGGTGGGCGCGCTCATGGTGAGGAGGCGGTCGGCCTCGTTCTCGAAGTCGCTGACGGTGACCCGGTAGTTCATGGCCCTGACGAGGTCGGCGGCGTGCTCGGCGAGGGAGCGGGTCGACACCGGGTGGTACGGGTTCCACTCCAGCGGCGTGTCCCCGTAGTAGTCGGGCACCCGGCCCGGCGGCAGGTCCGACCGGGAGCGGGCGATCACCGTGACGTCGAACTCGGGCGGGTGAGCGCCGTCACCGAAGGCGCTGGGCAGTGACTCGTACTGCCGGTAGACCTGTCCTTCCTCCAGGTCGATGGCTCTGCTGGCGCGTACGATCCGCTGGGCCAGCCGGTAGACGGCGAGTTCGTACTGGTCTTTCAGGTAGCTGAGTTTGGTCAGTCCGTAGAACCCCTCCGCCGCGTAGTCGTCCCCGAGGTCCGTGTGCTGGAACTGCAGGTCCTTGGCCACCTGGGGCAGTTGGGCGAGTTCGACGGGGACCCATAACGCCGGGACGATGGCGCTCTCGCGCGATTCGCCGCGCAGGGTTCGGCGGTAGATCTCACGCTGCGAGAACGCCCACCATTCGCGGCCGCATTGCTCGCTGATGAAGTACCGGGGCGAGTACAGCGGCACGAACACCTGGCACCGGGCCAGATTCTCCGACAACTCGTCCGTCCACCGAGTGCCCAGGGCGATCCCCTGGTCCAGGAAGCCGGCCCTGGCGCCCACCGGTAACGAGGTCATCTCCAGGATGTGCGCGCACAGGCCGTCGTACAGCTTCTTCACCCATGCGTTGGGGCCGGCTATCTCGGAGTCGTTCCGCGGCGTGTGCGCGTAACTGAGGAAGAAGTACGGCCGCCCACTCCTGGGGTCCTCTGGATCCCCTCGCACGAATACCCCCCGATACGCCGCCGATGGTGCTTCAGTGTAGGAACCACCGCCTCATAAGCGGAACGGTGCGGTGAAGTCGACTATGAGACAAGCGATATGACGGCACATCATGTTTGTGCCGCTATGAACGGTCCTCGACTGCCGTGCGTCCCCTGTGGTCAGCCGCCGCCCTGCGGGCCTCGGCCAGCGCGTCGGGACTCACCGGGTCCGTCAGTCGTGTCGCCACGGTCTCCCCCATGGCCGTCACGAAGCGCTCGCCCGGTTCCGTCAGCGCACCCGAGCCGAGCAGGGTGTCCACCGCCTCCGCCGTCTGCTCGCGCCATCGGGAGAACCGGACCGCGGCGTCGTACGCCTCGGCACCGTCCGCGGTCCGTCGGCGTGCGCGCCAGTAGTCGACGACGGCGATGTGCGCGTACGTCCCCTGCAGCAGCCCTTCCAGCGGCCGCGGATCCGGACGCCAGGGAGCGTAGAAAAGCTCCTCGCAGGCGGGGTCGTAGAGGTCCGTCAGATCGAGTACGGCGCCGAGCTTGACGTGCTGGAACTCGTGGACCAGCAGACACGCCAGGGTCTCGGGCGTGCCCGGCCGGGCGAGGCCGACGGCGCCGAAGGCGTCCCGGGCCGCCGAGCTGATGTCCGCGCCGGTGGAGGCCCCCCGCAAGGGCGTGACGACACTCAGGCCCGCGGCGAGTCCGGGTGCGTACGCGGGCAGTTCGCGCCGGATCCACTCCCACGCGGCGGCGAGGTTCTCCCGCCACTCCTCGGCCGCCGCGGCGGACAGCCGCGCCCGCACCGGGTATCCATGGGCGTCCCGCCACGGGTCCGTGTCCTCCAACGCGACGGCCCAGCCCGGCAGTTCGAACCGATGCCGGGCCAACCACGCCTGATTCGCACCGGACTTGCGGCCCACGGTGTGCTCCCGGCCCCCGACCCGGACGGTGAAGCCCTCGTCCGCGCCCCCGGTGACCCGCGCCTCCGGCGCGTCGCCCACGACCAGCGCGCCCAGGGTCGGCAGGCGCAGCACCCCGGAGCCGGTCGGTACGGTCACGGTGCCCGCGCGTCCGGCCCGCAGCAGCGCCGCCGCGGCGAGCTCCGCCACCCCGCGCATCGCGATCCGGCCGGCCTCCTCGTCGCCGCGCAGAGCGCGCTGCGCCCAGGGCCGCACATAGGGGTGGGCCAGTACCGCGTCCACCGACTCGGGAGCCTCGGCATCGAGGACCGCGAGGGTCTCCCAGGCCGCGTCTCCGACGGCGCTGTGCGCGCTCTCGTGCCAGACGGCGGCGAGGAGTTCGCGGTTGACGGTGAGTTCGTGCCTGGCCAGCAGTTCCACGGCGTCGGCGCCGCCGAAGCCGGAGGCGATCTCGTCGAGGTGCACGTCGTCCAGGGGGAGTTGGGACATCGACATCCTCCGGGCCTCCCTGTCGCGGATTCCGGTGATGAGCTGTTTCAGGTCGGCGCAGTACACGGACGGGTTCATGAACCCGCCGGCACCGCTCCCGGAGCGGTAGCGGTGCGCGTAGAGCCCCCCGCCGCACGAGCTGACGACCGGACAGCCGCGGCAGGTCTCGCACAGCCCGTCAAGACCCAGCTGCCGGGCCACGATGCCGGGGTGAGCGGCCATCTCGTCCAGGGAGTTGGCGCTCACGTTCATGCCGGTGCCGGGCGCTCCGTCGTACGCGGTCTTCAGCGAGTCGGCCTGTTCGAGCGCGCCGTCGGTCTCGATGACGGCCAGTTCCACCGGGGCCAGCCCGAGGGACTCGGTGAGGCTGCTCGCCCCGCGCAGGGTGCGCAGTACGGAGTCGAGGACGCGCACGCCCATCGGGCGGCCCGAGGCGGTCCAGCGGTCGTGGACGCTGAGCAGCCAGTCGCCGTACGAGGTGGCTGAGATGGCGCCGTCGGGGCGTGGCGGAGGCTCGTCCCAGGTGGCGTGGGGGAGCAGGAAGTCGATGCGGGGCGGGGCGAGTTCGGCCAGGGCGTCGTAGACGGTGACCGGGTCGTTGCGCAGGTCGATCGTGCAGAGCAGCCCGGCGAAGAGGTGCCGGTAACGAGGGCTGTCGAGCAGGGCGATCGCGCGGAGGACCCGAGCGTGGCTGCTGCGGCCGTTGCGATAGCGGCGGTGCAGGTCGTTGGCGGCGCGGTCGCCGTCGAGCGAGATGCCGACCTTGATGTCGAACTCCGCGAAAAGCTCGCAGAACTTCTCGTCGAGAGTGACGCCGTTGGTGTGGATGCGCAGGTCCAGGGCGCTCACGCCGGACAGTGCGGTACGTAAGCTCTGCGCCGTCAGCCGGAGCCTTTTCCGGCCGGCGAGGAGAGGCTCCCCGCCGTGCAGGACGACGTGAACGGTGTCGAGCCGGTGTGTGCGGGCGTGTTCGGCGATGCGCCGGGCGGTGAGATCGAGCACCTCACCGGAGATCACCACGGGCCGGCCTCGCCAGCTCTGGTCCGCGTGCTCGTACACATAACAGTGATCGCACGCCAGATCGCAGCGGCTGTGCACCTTGAGCACGAACTGGCTGAGGGGATGCGGCGACGGGTCCATCAGCGCACTGCGTGCTTCCTGCCCGAGGAGGCGGTGGTCAGACGGCCGACTGGAAGGCCGCGACCGAGACTCGCGCGGGCCCGCGATCGGAGGTGCCCTGCGGCACGACCCGGGTGAGGGCACCGGACCTGAGACCGTCCGCACGAGCGGCGAGCCGCACCAACGGGACCCGCTCCCCCGCGGTCGACTGCTTCCCCGGCTCGTCGGCCGCGGTGATGGTGGGCGTGTTCATGGACGAACCTCGATCTTCCGTGTGCCCGCTGGTCTGTGAATGAACAGGAAACATTCCATGCAAGGCGGACATTACGGATATCTGGAGCGGCTCGCATGGCGAACACGCTCATGAGTGTGGCGGACGCAGAGGAGACCTTAGGGTATGTGTGGCCGGGGCGTTCAACTGGTGCCCCGAACCTGTGAGTTGCACATATCAGCATCCAACTCCGGTCTTTCGGTCCCGCGAGGGTCTGAGCGGTGGATATGGGCCCGGGTGTGGTTCTTCCGGAGAGACAAGGGGTACCGGATTGGTTCCCTACCCAAGATCTTTTTGCCCATATTTTACTCTGTTCGCGGGTTTGAACACCATCGGCGCCCGCGCGGAAATCACCCGACCGAAGCACAACCACGCGCCCGCTCACAACGCGCCTTCAGCTTTTTCAGCTTGCGCCCAGCGCCCACTCAAGCTGCTGACGGACACGATTCTCGCGGTCACCGGCGGCACGGCCGTGGCCGGCGGGCTCGCCGCGGCCGGGTAACCAGTCGGCCTTCGCCGACACCACCAACAGCGCGCGCCCCGAACGGTCTTGGCGAACCGGTCCCCAGCGTACTCAACCTCGGGGCAGCGACACGGATCCTGTCCGTGGGCCCGATCCCGGGAAGACGGCTCCCTGCGCGACCTGGCCATGTGGGCACCGGCAGAGGCCCCGAACCATCGCAGATCGCACGATTGCGGTAGCCCGAACGGCCCAGGCCACCCTTGGCCCACAAGCCGACCATCACACGATCGAGTCAAACCGCCCTCGTGCACACTCCCCGGCGAGCGGCTGAGACCCTCGACAACGACATGGTCCACGACGGTGGCGGCGCCGCCAGCGGTCTGCTCACCCTCAAGGCCGTGCACAAGGCCGACCCGTCCAAGGGCCACAAGGGCTCCCTGACCCTCGCGATCGACCCGGACGCCGAGAGCACGGGCGCGGGCAGCGGCGGTGGCGGCACGCCCCCGAGCGACACCCCCAGCGGCGCTCCCCGCGGCGCCCCGACGGGCGAACCCCCCAGTGGCACTCCGTCCGAAAGCGCCAGTCCCTCCGCCTCGGCCTCCTCGTAAGGTACGGCCATGAGCAGCCGCGAGGACGAGGCACTGGCACTTGCCGCCGTGGACGCGCTCACCGGACAGCTGGCCCTGGCTCCCAAGCCTGGCCTGCCCGACCCGCGTGACCTCGGCGCCCGCGCCACAGGCGAGCATCGCACCACCGGCAAGGACCACTGTTCCCTGCGCTGGTCGGCCAAGGCGCTCGCGCCCGGCCTCGCGGCGATGGCCGCCGCCGCCCGCCGCACCGGCGAGCCCACGCCCCAACTCCGGGCAGAACTGGGCGCGATCGGCCGGTGCACCGAGCACTCGGTGGGCCTGGCCGGCGGCGGCCACCGCGGCGCCCTGTGGACCCTCGGTCTGCTGGTCGCCGCGTCCGCCCTGGACCCGGGGGCCCGGTCGAAGGACGTGGCCACGGGCGCCAAGAAGATCGCCGCCCACTCCGACAGACGGGCCCCGCGGCGCGCCTCCCGGGGCTCCTCGGTGTCCGCGAAGTACGGCGCCGCAGGCGCCCGGGGCGAGGCCCGCGCCGGATTCCCGCACGTACGGCGGGCGTTGGACGCGCTGGCCGCATCCCGCAGGGCGGGCGCCGACGAGGCCGAGGCCCGTCTGGACGCCCTGCTCACCGTGATGTCCACCCTCCAGGACACCGAACTCCTCTACACGGCGGGTCCCTTGGGCCTCCGCCATGTGCAGGCGGGTGCCCGCGGGGTCCTGGAGGCGGGCGGTACGACGACGGAGGCGGGCCGCGAGGCCCTGCTCGCCCTCGACACCGACCTCCACGCACGCGCGTGGAGCCCCCGCGGCAGCGCGGGTCTCCTGGCGGGCGCCCTGTTCGTTGACGCCCTCCCGGTGACGTCCGGCCCACGTCCCGCCTGACGTCCGGCCCCATCGCCGTACGACGTCGTCACCGGAGTCGGTATCCAGATGCGGGTCCACCGCAATTCCCCGGGGGCGCGGGGAACCGCGCGACCAGCCACGACGAACCCGCAGCCGAACGACTAGACCTTCAGACCCGCCATCCACGCCTCGACCTCATCAGAACGGCGAGGCAACCCGGACGACAGGTTCCGGTTCCCGTCGGCCGTCACCAGGATGTCGTCCTCGATCCGCACCCCGATCCCCCGGTACTCCTCGGGCACGGTCAGATCATCGGCCTGGAAGTACAGCCCGGGCTCGACGGTCAGCACCATCCCCGCCTCAAGAACCCCGTCCACATACGACTCCACGCGCGCGGCAGCGCAGTCGTGCACGTCCATCCCCAGCATGTGCCCGGTCCCGTGCAGCGTCCACCGCCGCTGAAGCCCCAGCTCCAGCACCCGCTCCACCGGCCCCTCGACAAGCCCCCACTCCACGATCCGCTCGGCCAGCACCCGCTGCGCCGCGTCATGGAAGTCCCGGTACTTGGCGCCCGGCTTCACGGCCGCGATCCCGGCCTCCTGGGCGTCGTACACGGCGTCGTAGATCTTCTTCTGGATCTCGCTGAAGCGGCCGTTGACCGGCAGTGTCCGCGTGACGTCGGCGGTGTAGTACGTGTGTGTCTCGACACCGGCGTCGAGGAGCAGCAGATCACCGGAGCGCACCGGACCGTCGTTGCGCACCCAGTGCAGCGTGCACGCGTGCGGGCCCGCCGCGGCGATCGTGCCGTAGCCGACGTCGTTGCCCTCGACGCGCGCGCGGAGGAAGAACGTGCCCTCGATGTACCGCTCGGAGGTGGCCTCGGCCTTGTCCAGGACCTTCACCACGTCCTCGAACCCGCGAACCGTCGAGTCGACGGCCTTCTGCAGCTCCCCGACCTCGAACTCGTCCTTGACGAGCCGCGCCTCGGACAGGAAGACCCGCAGCTCCTCGTCCCGCTCCCCGGTGACCTTGTCGGTCAGCGCGGCCTCGATCCCGGCGTCGTACCCGCGCACGACCCGCACCGGCCCGGTGGCCTCGCGCAGGGCGTCCGCCAGCTCACGCACATCGGAGACGGGGAGGCCGTACAGCTTCCCGGACTCGGTGAGCGAGTGCCGGCGCCCGACCCACAGCTCGCCCTGGCCGGAGAGCCAGAACTCACCGTTCTCCCGGTCGGAGCGGGGCAGCAGGTACAGCGTGGCGGTGTGACCGCCGGAGACGGGTTCCAGGACGAGCACGCCGTCCTCTGTCTGATTGCCGGTGAGGTACGCGTACTCGACGGACGCCCTGAAGGGGTACTCGGTGTCGTTCGAACGGGTCTTCAGGTTGCCGGACGGGATCACCAGCCGCTCACCCGGGAAGCGGGCGGACAGCGCCGCACGGCGGGCCGCGGTCTCGGCGGCCTGCGCGATCGGCTCCAGGCCGTGCAGCTCGGTGTCGGCCCAGCCGGACTTCATGCTCTCGGCCAGCTCGTCGGAGACGCCCGGGTACAGGCCGTTCTTCCGCTTCTTGATCGGCTCTTCGGACTCATCTTCCGGGGTCGCCGGGGTGAGTTCTTCGGCCACGGTCATCCTCCTACGAAACGGCGCTGGACCCCCTCCATCGTACGGTCGTACGGAAGGGGGCCCAGGGCCGAAAGACCTGTTACAACGCGCTACTCGAAGTGAGCCGCGAGTAGCACGACATCCTCCTCGGAGTCCGCCTCGTCCAGCCCCTTGGACAGCACGGTCCGCAGGACGTGGTCGGCGATCGCGCCGGGGTCGTCGCGCAGCCCCTTCGGCACCCCGGCGGCCGCCGAGTACAGCCGCGCGAAGGCACGGTCGGTGGGGTCTCCGGTGCGGTGCAGCAGCCCGTCGGAGTACAGCAGAACCGTCTCTCCTGGTTCCGCGCTCAGCTCCACGCTCGGCGCCTCCCAACAGGAGAGCATGCCGAGCGGCGCGGACACGGACGTCTCCACGAACTCGGTGCGCCGCTCGCTGATCAGCAGCGGCGGGCAGTGTCCGGCACCGGCCAGCGTGATCTTGCGCAGCGCGGGCTCGCAGTAGGCGAACAGGGCGGTGGCGGAGCGGGCCGGCTCGGTCAGCCTGAGCAACAGCTCAAGATCGGACAGGACCGCGACCGGGTCCTCGCCCTCCATCACGGCGTACGCCCGCAGGGAGGCTCTGAGGCGTCCCATCGCGGCGATCGCGCTGGGGCCGCTGCCGGTGACCGAACCGACCGCGAGGCCCAGCGCCGCGTCCGGCAGGGGCAGCGCGTCGTACCAGTCGCCGCCGCCGCGCGGACCGGTGCGGTGCCGGGCGGCGAGCCGCACTCCGGGTACGCGGGGGAGCCGGGACGGCAGCAGCTCCTCCGCCATCGTCGCCATGCACGCGCGCGTGCGCTCGACTTCGACGAGCCGGGCCAGATGCTCCGTGGCGAAACGGGCGTACAGGCCGACGAGGTGGCGCCGGCGCTCGTCCGGTTCGGCGGGCTCGTCGTAGAGCCACACGGCGGCGCCGAGGCGGCCGGCGGCATCGGTGGACAGGGGGAGCGCGTAGCAGGCCGCGTAGCCGAGACGGGCGGCCACCTCGCGGTGGCGCGGGTCGAGACCGTCCTCGGCGAGCAGGTCGGGCTGCGCGATCTCGCCGTCGCCGCCCGGCAGTCCGGCAGCGGTGTCGAGGAGCTTCCCGTACGACATGGCGCTGCGCGGCACCGTCTCGATGTGTCCGAGGTCGGCGCGGCCGAGGCCCAGGCCGATGGTGGTGTCGGGCCCGAGGCCGTCGTCCGGTTCGAGGACGACGAGTCCGCGCCGGGCGCCCACGAGGGCGGCTCCGGCGCGCAGCAGTTCCTGGAGAGCGTCGGACAGTGCGTCCGTGCGCGTGAGGCGTTCGGTCAGTTCGTGGAGGGTCGTGAGGTCGGAGACCCAGCCGGCCAGACGGTCCTGGAGCAGTGCCCCCGGGGCGTTCGGAGGGGCTGCGTGAGAGGTGCCCGGGGCGGCAGGCGCGGGCGCGACAGTGTGTGCGGGTGCGGGAACCGTTGAATCGATTCCGGCCACTTTCGGAGGGTGAGGGGCGTTCATGGCGTCCGGCTTTCCGACCGGTGCGTTTTGCTCAAAAGCATCGCAAACCCCCATGTCACTCTGCGCCGCTAGCAGTGTCTCCACATGTACACGCACTCGTAAGGAGATGTCCAGCATTGTCCTGCTGGGATTCCTGGTGTCCATGGGGAGCCGGTGGAGAATGGGTCCATCGGAAAAGTTGTCTCAAAACTGCCTCGGGTTAAGGTGTATTGAGGTCGACTGGCCTTGCTCCACAGAGCGTCACAACGGTCGTGGTGGGTACGTACTCGGTAAGGACCAGGGGTGGTGGACAACCGCCCGGAACCTGGTGACCGACCCGGGCGTCTTAGCCAGCGACGATCGAGCCCCATCCTCCCGTGGCGGAGGCGGAGAGAAATACGCGGGACGGCAAACGCCAGACTTCGCCACCCCCCGCCACGCCCATGCTTTTGATAGACGCAGTATGGGGTTCCCCTTGTCTCGGACAAGGGTGTGATGCGCCAACAGGTACGCACAGTGAAGTGATCGACACATGGTGTGATGTGGTCCTCGGTGTTGCCAGCGGTGCAACGGAAAGGAACGAGCGCTCATGCGCGAGATCCTCGGAAGGCGACGCAGGCTCCTGTCCCAGCGCAGCGACGGAAGGCCTGAATTGCTCAGCGCGGCCCTGACCTTCGCGAAGGAATGGCAGTGGCCCGTACTCCCGGGTGTGGCACCGGACCCCGAGGGTCGGGCCCGCTGCGGCTGCCCCGACCCGGAGTGCACGGTCCCCGGCGCCCACCCCTTCGACCCCGGCCTGCTCGCGGCCACCACCGACGAGCGCATGGTCCGCTGGTGGTGGACCAACCGACCGGCCGCGCCGATCGTCCTGGCCACCGGCGGCAACGCCCCCTGCGCGGTCAGCCTGCCGGCCCTCCCGGCCTCCCGCGCCCTGGCCGCGCTCGACCGCAAGGGCATGCGCCTGGGTCCGGTGGTCGCCGCGCCGACCCGCTGGGCGATCCTCGTCAAGCCCTACTCCATGGAACAGTTGGGCGAACTGCTGTACGCCCAGGACCACGTCCCCGGCTCCCTGCGCTTCCACGGCGAGGGCGGCTACCTCGCCCTGCCCCCGTCCGAGACCGGCCACGGCGACATCGCATGGGAGCGCGCACCGCTCCCCGGCTCGGCCTCCCCATGGGTCCCCGACGTCGAGGCCGTGGTGGACGCCGTGGTCGAGGCCCTCACTCGTACGGGTGTGAGCGCACCCGAGTTGTAGGGGTGTCGGGCGCGGGCGGAACCGGGTGCCCGCGCCCGGTCGTTATCGTCCGCTTCATGCTGCGACATTCCGGGGGACGACCCCCAGACCCCTCATGGGTTCGTCTGCTCGCCCTGTCCGGTGCCGTGGTCTGCGCCGTCGCGCTGCCACTGGCCGTGGCCTCCGCGGGACAGGTGGGCGACGGGGGCCGTACGGTCGTACGCGATCTCGTACGTCCATCCGCGGCGCCGTCCGTTGTACGGCCCTCAGCTGTACGGCCTTCCGCGGTACCTCCGACCGCTGGACGGCCTTCCGCCGTACCGTCTTCCGCGGTCGACGACTTCAAGGCGCCGCTCGCCGACGCCTCCCGCTCGCCGCTGCTGCTCGGCCTGGGTCTGGCCACCGCTGCCCGCTGCGGACCCGACCTGAGTTCCCGCGACGGCATCGAGGCGCAGAGCTGTGTGCTCACTCAGGGCGAGGAGACCTGGGCGCGCACCTACTACCGCAACGCGACCGGCGCGGCGCTGGACGCCGTGCTCAGCTTCATGCAGCCGGGCGGACGCACCGTGCAGATGCACTGCGCGGTCGGCGCCGGGGACGAGCCGGACAGCTGTGAGACCCCCCGGGAGCGCACACAGGGGGCACCGGCCGACTACATGGCGGTCGCGGAGTTCGCCGCCCGGCACGGCAGCGGACCGCTGCTGCTGCGGGCGGGGAGCAACTCCGGGGAAATCACGGGCAGTTGACAGGCGACGGCGTTCCGTACACCTAGCCCGGACAGAGAAAGACCCGGTTGCTGGCGACGGGGGATGCACCAGCAACCGGGCTACTCGAACGGTAACAAGAGTTCGGCCGTTCGCAAATTCGACCGCGACGCTTCCTGGCCGATTCGGACACCGATTCACCTACTCCTGGGGGGAGTTGTGAACAAGGCCGGTCATTCGGTGAGGGACCGGTGCCGCTGACCGACCGGTCAGCTGCACCGGCTTTGTCAACTGAGCGTGACCTGGCGGTTGGTGAGACCGCCACGCGCGCGGCGCTCGTCGGGGGTCAGCGGTGCGTCCGTGGCCAGAGCGCCGGCGAGCCGCTCGGCGAACTCGGCGGCAGGCTTCTCGACGTCCTCCGCGGTGACCCCGCTCGGCAGGTCCCAGACCGGCACGGTGAGGCCGTGAGCGCGGAAGGAACCGACGAGCCGGGTACCTTCACCGAGGCTCGAACGGCCCGCCGCGTGCAACCGCGCGAGTGCGTCCAGAAGTTGCTCCTCGGGGTGCGGCATGACCCAGCGCAGATGGTTCTTGTCCGGGGTCTCGCACCAGTAGGCGGCGTCCACGCCGGTCAGCCGGGCGGTCGGGATGGCCGCCGCGTTGGCCCGCTCCAGGGAGGCGGTCACCTCGGGTGTGGCGTTCTCCGCGTCCGGGACCCAGAACTCGAAGCCCTCGTGCACAACTGGCTCGAACGTGCCTTCGGGGTCGAGCAGATCCTGGAGCCGCGGACCGTCGGCGGGGGCGCGTCGACCCTCGACCGGGGTGCCGGGGGCCGCCTCCAGTGCCCGCCGAAGGGTGTCGGCGAGGTCGCGGCTGATGTCGCCGGACGCCGTGTCGTTCTGCAGGCCGAGCAGCACCGAGCCGTCGTCGCGGCGCAGGGCGGGCCAGGCCATCGGCAGTACCGTGGCCAGCGTGACCGACGGGACGCCCTCGGGAAGACCGCCCTTGACCGTCAGCTCGACCGTGGCCGCGGGGACCAGCTCGCGCAGGGCCACCCAGTCGCCCTCTCCGGCCAAACCCTCGAAGGGGCGGTGCACCAGCTCGGTCGCGGCCTGCGCGGCGGCCCGGCCGTGGCAGGCCTTGTAGCGGCGGCCACTTCCGCACGGGCAGGGTTCGCGGGCGCCGACGACCGGGACCTCGCCATCCGTGATCTGCGGGCGCTTGGCCTTCGTCTGGGGTCGCTTCTTGGCCATCGTGGCTGTCTCCCGGTTACGGCTCGTCTCGTACGGGCGCGAGCCTAGCCGTTCGTGACTTGACTGACGGGGGCCTGTGGACAACGCCGGTTGGTTTCAGGGGCGCGGGGAACTGCTCGCCCCGCCACGGCGGGCCCGCAGCCGCCGGACGGCATTTCGCGGCATCCCGGTGGGCACTCAGTCGAGTTCGTTGAACGCGTCGACGAAGCCCAGGTCGGATATCACGGACACCGAAGGAGCCGTGACCCGCGACGCGAAGTCATCGCGACGACGCCCCACGTCCGGATCGTGCACATCCGAGTGCACGATCACCCAGACCGTCACCTCGCCCCGCGCATCGTCCCGCACACCCCAGTCGTCGGCCAGCGCGGTGATGATGTTCAGCCCACGCCCACCGTGCGCGGTGACCGAGGGCGTCGCCGGAGCCGGCCGGGTGGGCCCACCACCGTCCGTCACCTCGACCGTGAGTCTGCCACTGCCGTCCACGCGCCAGGCGGCGCGCACATCACCGTCCCCCGCCAGGGCGTCGCCCAGCGGCCGGCCGTGTTTGCACGCGTTGCTCAAGAGTTCGGAAAGAATCAGTACGGCGTCGTCGATGACCGATTCCGCCACGCCGCCCCTGCGCAGTTGCACGCGCATACGGTGTCTCGCTTCCCCCACGCCCGCAGGGCCATGGGGTACGGCCATGCTCGACGACGTGGGCACCTCCTGTGCCACCACCAACGCCACCCCCGAGACCTCCTTCGCCCCACGCCACGGAGTGGATGCCCCATTGGCCTGTACCGGAAACCGGCCAATCCCGTTCCGCTGACGCATTCGTCACGATCGAACACGAACCGAACGCGCCGGGGCACACCCTGTGACGGAGAGGACGTCAGCGGCCCAGTCGGTCGAGCACCGCGCGCGGGCGGTTGGTGATGATGGCGTCCACGCCCAGCTCGACGCAGAGGTCCACGTCCTCGGGTTCGTTGACGGTCCACACGTGCACCTGGTGGCCCGCGCGCTTGAGGCGTTCGATGTAGCCGGGGTGGTTGCGGACGATCCGGATCGAGGGGCCGGCGATGTGCACGCCGGCGGGCAGTCGGCCGTCCCGGAGGCGGGGCGAGACGAACTGCAGCAAATAGACCGTCGGCAGGGTCGGCGAGGCGGCACGCACGCGATGCAGTGATCGGGCCGAGAAGCTCATGACCCTGATCGGCGACTCGGCGGCCGAGGCGGGGGCGTCCAGACCGAACCGCTTCAGGAGCTCCAGCAGCCGCTCCTCGACCTGGCCGGCCCAGCGCGTCGGGTGCTTGGTCTCGATGGCCATCTCCACTCGCCGCCCCGCGTCGGCGACGAGTTCGAGCAGCCGCTCCAGGGTGAGGACGGAGGTGTCCTCCCGGTCCTCGGGCCGGTACACCCAGTCCGGCTCCTCGTCGCGGGTGCGCCACAGTTCCCGGGTTCTGCGGGAGCTGAAGTCCAGGGTGGCCAGCTCGGCGAGCTCCAGCGCCGAGACCGCTCCGCGGCCGTTGGACGTACGGTTGACCCGTCGGTCGTGGACGCAGACGAGATGACCGTCCGCCGTGAGGCGTACATCGCATTCGAGGGCGTCGGCGCCGTCCTCGATCGCCTTCCTGTACGCGGCGAGGGTGTGCTCGGGAGCGTCTTCCGATGCTCCGCGGTGGGCGACGACTTGAGTCAGCTGCTGCCGTGCGTGGGTCACCGCGTCATGGTGTCACCGCACGGGGGTACGCGTGCGAACGGAGGCGTATGGATTGCGACTCATTTGTCTTACATGGCCTATATAAAGAGCGACCATGGACCCACAGGCACCGCTTATGGTGCCCTGACGGCCTGTGGGAAAAGCTGACGGCATACAAAAGGACATGCACAGCTGAGGCACGCCGGGCACCGAGCGGCACTGGCCGAGCGTGACCGAGTGCGACCGACAATCGACAGCCGTGGACCGAGGAGAGAAGCTGTGAGCACCGAGAACGAGGGCACCGAGGTACCCCCGGCCCCGTCTGCACCCCCCGTGCCGGTGGACGCTCCCGCGGCTTCGGCGCCCCAGGCCTCCGACGCGGGCGCCCCCACCACGCCGATTCCGCCGGTACCGCCGAGCACCTCCGGCGGCGCCCAGGACCCCGAACTCGTGCACGCCGGACCGACTCCGGCGTATGGCTCGGCGGAGGGCGCGGGCGGGGCTCCGCAGTACCCCGGCCCCGGACCTGAAGGGGCCTGGCCGCCCCCGCAGGTCCCGTCGTACGCCGACGGCGGTGCGGGTGGCGCGGGCGGTGCCTGGGGATCGTCGTACCAGCAGCCCGCGCCGAAGCCGAAGAACGGCCGCGGTGGTCTCGTCGCCGCGATCCTGGTGGCCGCGCTGGTCGCCGGCGGCCTTGGCGGCGGTCTTGGCTACACCCTGGCCAAGAACAACGACAACGGCTCCTCGACCACCCTGTCCGCCTCGGACAGCGGCGGCAGCGTCAAGCGGGACGCGGGCACTGTCGCGGGCGTGGCGCAGAAGGCCCTGCCCAGCACGGTCACCATCGAGGCCGAGTCCACCAGCGGCGAGGGCGGCACCGGCACGGGCTTCGTCTTCGACACCGAGGGCCACATCGTCACCAACAACCATGTGGTGGCCGACGCGGTGGACGGCGGCAAGCTGACCGCGACCTTCCCCAGCGGCAAGAAGTTCGATGCCGAGGTGGTCGGCCACGCACAGGGCTACGACGTCGCGGTGATCAAGCTCAAGAACGCGCCGAGCGACCTCAAGCCGCTCACCCTGGGCAACTCCGACCAGGTGGCGGTCGGTGACTCCACGATCGCGATCGGCGCCCCCTTCGGCCTCTCGAACACCGTGACGACGGGCATCATCAGCGCCAAGAACCGCCCGGTGGCGTCGAGCGACGGCAGCGGCAGCAACGCCTCCTACATGAGCGCCCTCCAGACGGACGCCTCGATCAACCCGGGCAACTCCGGAGGCCCGCTCCTGGACGCCCAGGGCAATGTGATCGGCATCAACTCCGCGATCCAGTCGACCAGCAGCGGCGGCCTCGGCGGCACCAGCCAGTCCGGCTCGATCGGCCTCGGCTTCGCCATCCCGATCAACCAGGCCAAGTACGTCGCCCAACAGCTGATCCAGACCGGAAAGCCGGTCTACGCCAAGATCGGCGCCTCGGTCTCCCTGGACGACTCCTCGGGCGGCGCGAAGATCACCGAGGAGGGCGCCAGCGGCTCCGACCCGGTCGAGGCGGGCGGCCCCGCCGCCAAGGCCGGCCTCAAGCCCGGCGACGTCATCACCAAGCTCGACGACTCGGTCATCGACTCCGGCCCCACTCTGATCGGCGAGATCTGGACCCACAAGCCCGGCGACAAGGTCAAGATCACCTACGAGCGGAGCGGCCAGACCCACACGGTCGACCTGACCCTGGGCTCCCGCACAGGCGACAGCTGACCCGCACATGCCTGTCCTGACAGTGGTGGCAGCGATCTCACCGTGGGTTCACATCCCACCGCCTCCGCTCAGCTCATAAGCATTGCAGGTCAGATGGGGTGTCCCTCGTTGAGGGGCGCCCCTTCTGCGTGGGCGGCCGAACAATGCGTGTGTGATTGGCGCAAACCAGGACACCCGTGCGAAATGGTACGAACGCTGAGACGACATGGAAGGCACGGCAGGCACAGCGCGACTGACCAGGAGGCCGAGACCGCGCGGGCACCTGAGGTCGGGCCGGATGAGCAGGTGGAGCGGCAGGCGCCGGACACACCGACGGATCTGCCCAAACGCTCCTGGGGAGCAGTACTCAAAGGCACCTTGAAGGAGTTCAAGAAGGACGAGCTGACCGACCGGGCCGCGGCGCTGACCTACTACGGGATCCTGGCGCTGTTCCCAGCACTGCTGGCCCTGATCTCGCTCCTTGGGGTCGTCGGACAGTCGACGTCACAGCAAGTGCTGGACAACATCCAGAAGCTGGCCCCGGGTGCGGCGCAGGATGTCCTGCGCAACGCGGTGCAGCAGATGCAGGGCAACGCCGGGATCGGCTCGGTCATGGCGATCGTGGGTCTGGTGCTCGCGGTGTGGTCGGCCTCCGGCTATGTCGCTGCTTTCATTAGGGCGGCCAACGCGGTCTACGGCATCCCGGAGGGCCGCCCGGTGTGGAAGGTGCTGCCCGTTCGCGTCGGCGTGACGGCGGTCCTGATGGTCCTGGCGGTGATCAGCGCGGTGATCGTCGTGTTCACCGGCGGCTTGGCCCGGCAGATCGGCACCGCGCTTGGTGTCGGCGACACGGCGCTGACGGTGTGGTCGATCGCGAAGTGGCCGGTGCTGGTGGTCCTGGTCACCGTCATGATCGCGATCCTGTATTGGGCGACGCCGAACGCGCGGGTCCGTGGCTTCCGCTGGATCACGCCGGGCAGTTTCCTGGCACTGCTGATCTGGATGATCGCCTCGGCCGGGTTCGCGGTGTACCTGGCGAACTTCGCCTCGTACAACAAGACCTACGGCACCTTCGCCGGCGTGATCATCTTCCTGGTGTGGCTGTGGATCACGAATCTGGCGATCCTGCTGGGTCTGGAGTTCGACGCGGAGCTGGCCCGACAGCGCGCGGTCGCGGGTGGTCACCCGGCCGAGGAGCAGCCGTACGTGCAGCCGCGCGACACCCGGAAGTGGGACGAGGAGGATCGCCGCCGTCTTGAATCCTGAGATACCGCCAGGTGGCCACAGGGACCTCCCAAGGTCCCCTGGCGGGGATGTCCATGTGATCGCGGAATCGGTGTGACTGGGCTCTGGACGAGAGGTCGGCTGGTCATGGGAGCGAGGGCGGATCTGCATGACGGGGATCGCCTGCTGGCCAGGCGGGCGATCGGGTGGGGGCCGCCCTGGGTGCGGCGGGCCGCGCCCGTGGTGCAGGAGGCGGCCGAGCACACCAAGCTGTGGTGGGCGACGGCCGGAGCGATGGTCGCGTTCGGCGCGTGGCGGGGTCGTGTGGCCGCCGCCGCAGGGGTGGCTGCCATGGCGACGGCCCAGGTGCTGTCGAACGCGATCGCCAAGCCGCTGTACCGGAGATGCCGCCCACCGCAGGAATGGGTCCCGTCGGAGGAACTGAAGGAGCGCCCGGACAGCTCTTCCTTCCCTTCTGGGCACACCGCCGCGGCCTTCGCCTTCGCGGGTGCCGTCGCGCCGGTGTGGCCGGCCGCCGGTGCCGCATGCGGGGTGTCGGCGGTACTGGTGGCTGCGGAGCGGGTGCACAGCGGGGCGCACTACCCCTCCGACGTGGCCGCCGGAGGCGTGATCGGCCTGGCCGCGGCCGCCCTGGTGCGGGGAGCACCGTATCTGCTGCGGCTACGTGTGCTCTGACGGGCGGTGAGGCGGTGCCGCGGGGGGTACCCGGACAGCCGACCGGACCAATGGACAGGCCGGGGCCGTGCGAACGCTCGCCGGGCCTGCCGGCACCACCGACGAAGGACAGACGAGGGCAGGTGAGCATCCATGACAGCAGACAGCTCCCACCGCACCGGTGTCGGAGCACAGGAACCGGTGGGCGACCTGGTCCAGCGTGCCTCGCAGCAGCTCTCGCAGTTGGTACGTGACGAGATGCGCCTTGCGCAGGCGGAGATGACCGAGAAGGGCAAGAGGTTCGGCAAGGGCGGGGGTCTGTTCGGCGGCGCCGGACTGGTGGGTGTGCTCACCCTGCAGGCACTGGTGGCCACCGTGATCGCCGCGCTGTCCCTCGCCATGGATGTGTGGGTGGCGGCTCTGATCGTCACCGGCGTCCTGGCCGCCGTCACCGCACTGATGGCGGCTCTCGGCAAGCAGCAGATCGGCAAGGCGTCCCCGCCGACGCCCGAGCGGACCATGGACAGCGTCAAGGCCGATGCGGCCGAGATCAAGGAGAAGGCACAGCGATGACCAAGGACAGCTCCCACACGGGCGATGAGGCGGCAGCACCCACCCCGGAGGAACTGCGCGAGAAGGTCGAGGCGACCCGTGAGGAACTCGGCGAGACCGTCGAGGCGCTTGCGGCGAAGAGCGACGTCAAGACCCGCGCCCAGGAGAAGACGACAGCCGTCAGGCAGCAGGTTGTCGAGAAGACCACGCAGGTCAGGACCCAGCTGCGGGACAAGGCCACACACGCCGCCCACGCGGTGCAGGACAGGACGCCCGAGCCGGTGCGCGCCAAGGCGGCCGCAGCCACCGGGCAGGTCCGCGACAGGGCCGTGCACGTCGCGGAGCTGGCCCGGGACAAAGCGCCGGAACCGGTACGCGAGAAGGCCGGCCAGGGCATACAGGCGGCGCGAGCCAAGCGCACCCCGCTGCTCGCCGCGGCCGGTGCGCTCATCGCGCTGCTGCTCATCCGTCGCTCTCGGAGGCACCGATGAAAGCCTCGAAGATCGCTTACAAGCCGGTCGGCCTGGCCGTGGGGGCCCTCAGCGGTGCCCTGTCCGGCGCCGTGTTCAAGCAGATCTGGAAGCGGCTCGGGCACGAGGAGGACGCGCCCGACGCTACCGACGAGCACCGCACCTGGCGCGAGGTCCTGTCGGCGGCCGTCCTGCAGGGCGCGATCTTCGCAGGCGTCAAAGCCGCCGTGGACCGCGGCGGCGCCACGGCCACCCGCCGACTGACGGGCACTTGGCCCGGCTGACCACTCCCTACGGTGTCCGCCTCCTGGACGGACGGCCTCTTACAACGCACGCGAAACCTGAATACGTCGAGGGCGCTTCGGACCCCGTCAGCACTGCAAGCCGGGATGCCTCCACGTCTCCGTCTTCGCCCAGTCGGCGTCCACGGGGCGCCCTGCTGAGGCGAGTTGAGCGCCAGGTCATGCGGAGCCACCGCGGCCGACCTGCGCATTCCGGCGGCTCGATGGGCTTCTACCCTGACGGTAACCAGGCCGCGCGCCGCGTGCGCAGTGCTCCAGGTCAGGAAGTGCCCGGCAACGGAGCCAGTGGACCCCGTGTGGACCACGGAGCCCGCGCGACGCCCGAGCCCGGTACTCTGTAGCCGTTCCGCCCCTGGTGGGCGGGAGGTGGGTTGCCCGAGCGGCCTAAGGGAACGGTCTTGAAAACCGTCGTGGCAGCGATGTCACCGTGGGTTCAAATCCCACACCCACCGCACGTGAACGGCCCCTGACCTGCTGAATCGGTCAGGGGTCGTTGCCATGTCCTGACACCGCTGCCGCCCTGTGTTCCCCGTGGCTCCCCGGTCGAGCGGGCACGATAGGGGCACGGATAGCCTCTGTGGCCATGGCTGCTGTTGACCCGACTGTCCCGCAGAGAGAGCACGAGATGGGGCGGATTGCCCTCTGGCTCGCTCCGGATGACCTTCGCTGGCTGGCAAGGCATTGCTGCTGTGGCCCTGAAGCCTCGGAAGAAGATCGTGATCGTTGTGGCCGGATCCGCTTCCGGGCCAGCGCTGCCCTGCACAAGCAGGGGCTTACCGGCTGAGAGCTCCGCTCCCGAATGAACTTTGACCTCGCGGCCTCATCCTTATCAGGTCGATCCCGTACACCCTGGAAGTCGGAGGAAGCCTAGCTCGGCGCGTTTGGGATGACCGCTGAGGGTCGCTCCCGTCCGACTCCGTACCCTGCTGTTGGTGTCAGCGGTTGGTGTCAGCCGACTGACCTCCTCTTGACAGATCTGCTGCCAGCACTCCAGGAGTGATCGGCAAGCACGCTACCGGCGTTACAGCCGCCGCTTGTCTCTGAGGTAGGGGAGCACCAGGAAGCGTGGCCTGTTGAAGATCCCGATCAGGATGATCAGCAGCCAGCAGAGGATCATCCCGCCGATTGCCGCCGCCGACATCCCCAACCAAGGCTCGGCCAGTTTCTGTGTCCGCGTGACTGCGAGCCCCACGACCAGCGCGATCATCATGATGGCCATAAAGACGAAGTTGGCCGCAACGACCACGACGCCACGTGTGAGGACCCACCCCGGCGCCCCTCTCACACTGAACGATTGCGCGGCATCGGGAGCACGCTCGGGATGCCTCCAGAGCCGGACGGCCACCACGACGTACCGGACAGCCAGCGCCACGAACAGGGCTAGCGCGATGGAGCCCCCGATCACTTGCGAACTCCGCTCATCTGTCGCCCCCACACAGCTGGCTCAGGATAGAACCTCATCTCATCAGTAGGACAGCCATATGAGCTTGTTCCGCTTTGACGGACACCATCGGTGTGGTGGTCAGGCTGCGAGCGCGGTCTCATACTCGGCGGGACTGCGATAGCCGAGGCTGCTGTGCAGACGGTGCAAGTTGTACCAGCCCTCGATGAAATCGAAGATCGCGGTGCGGGCAGCGGCCCGGCTGGGCCAGGAGACGGCGCCGAGCAACTCCCTCTTGATGGTGGCGAAGAACGACTCGGCGAGCGCGTTGTCCCAGCACTGTCCGGTGCGGCCGACCGACAGACGCACACCCAACTGGTGTGCCAGCGTGGCGAATTGCTGGCTTGTGTACTGACAGCCGCGATCCGAGTGAAAGATCACCGGCCGGGTGGGACGGCGCTTCCGCCAGGCGGCCGTGAGGGCATCGGCGACCAGATCGGTCCGCAGGTGGTCGGCCGTCGCCCAGCCGACCACGCGACGGGAGGCTATGTCGATGACGGTGGCCAGATAGAGCCAGCCCTCCTCCGTGGCGATGTAGGTGATGTCGCCGCACCACCGGGCATTCAAGTCGGCGGGGTCGGGCTGAAAGTCCCGGACGACGAGATCGGGCCGAAGGGCGGCCCGTGGATCAGGAATCGTCGTCAGGGGCCGTCGTCTGCGGTGTCGGCCATGCAGGCCGGCAGCCCGCATCAGCCGCGCGACACGTCGGCGGCCACATCCGGCGCCCGCCCGCTTGAGCACCGCATGGACGCGCGGGGC
>NZ_JBJDQL010000004.1:0-193544 GCF_044903305.1 Streptomyces sp. NPDC019531
AGCTACGCCTACGACGAGGCGGGCCGCACGGTCCTGGCGATCCGCCCGGACGGCCGCTACACCAGCATCGCCTACAACGAGGCGGGCCTGCCGGTGGCCGTGACCGGCGCCGACGGCACCCACGTCACCCAGGAATTCGATGCGTTCGGCAACCGCACGGCGGTGACCGACGCCTCCGGGGCAACGACTCGCTTCACCTATGACGACCGCGGCCACCTGGCATCTGTCACCAATGCCCTCGGCCACACCACCCGGGTGCGCTGTGATGCGGTAGGCCTGCCCCTGCAGATCACCGACCCGCTGGGCGCGGTGACCCGCTACGAACGAGACGCCTTCGGCCGCCCGGTGACGGTCACCGACCCCCTCGGTTCGGTGACGCACCTGGAGTGGACGGTGGAGGGCCGCCTGTCCCGCCGTATCGCGGCGGACGGCACGGCGGAATCCTGGACGTACGACGGCGAGGGCAACTGTGTTGCTCACACGGACGCGTTGGGTGCGGTGTCCCGCTTCGAGTACACCCACTTCGACCTGCTGGCGGCCCGCACGGGCCCGGACGGCGTCCGCTACGAGTTCGACCACGACACGGAACTGCGCCTGACGAAGGTCACCAACCCGCAGGACCTGACGTGGAGTTACGAGTACGACCCGGCGGGCCGCCTGGTCTCGGAGACGGACTTCGACGACCGCACGCTGACCTACACACATGACCCGGCGGGCCAACTGACCTCGAAGACCACCACGTTGGGGCAGAGCATCCGCTTTGAGCGGGATGTGCTGGGCCGGGTGGTACACAAGGACGCGGCGGGCGTGGTGACGTCATACACGTACGGCATGACCGGCGACCTTGCCGAGGCGACGGTCCCGGACGCGGTCCTGAGGCTGCACCGGGACGAGGCGGGCCGCGTCCTGTCGGAAACGGTCAACGACCGCTCTCTCACCCACACCTACGACGTACTGGGCCGCCGCACAAGCCGAACCACCCCCACCGGCGCGACGACGACATGGTCGTACGACGCGTCGGGCAACCGCACCGGCATGGTGGCGTCGGGCCGCACCCTCACCTTCACCCACGACGAGGCAGGCCGCGAACTGACCCGCCACATAGGCGAGTCGGTGACCCTCACCCACACCTTCGACCCGATGGGCCGCCTGACAAAACAGAACCTCATCGGCCCCACCGGCAACCACCTCCAGCACCGCGCGTACACCTACCAGGCCGACGGCAACCTCACCGCCATCGACGACCACCTCAACGGCACCCGCCACTTCGACCTGGACGCGGCGGGCCGGGTGACGGCGGTGCACGCGGCGAACTGGACGGAGACGTACGCGTACGACGAGGCGGGCAACCAGACCTCGGCCTCCTGGCCAACCGCGCACCCGAACAGCGAGTCGGTCGGCACCCGCGAGTACGCAGGCACCCGCATCACCCGCGCAGGCAACGTCCGCTACGAACACGACGAAGCCGGCCGCATCACCCTCCGCCAGAAAACCCGCCTGTCCCGCAAGCCGGACACCTGGCGCTACGAGTGGGACGCGGAAGACCGCCTCACGGCGGTGACAACACCGGACGGCACGCGTTGGCGCTACCGCTACGACCCGCTGGGCCGCCGCATCGCCAAACAACGCCTTGCCCCAGACAGAGAATCGGTCCTGGAACAGGTCGACTTCACCTGGGACGGCACCACCCTCTGCGAACAAACCACAACGTCCACGGACCTGCCCCGCCCGGTCACCCTCACCTGGGACCACCAGGGCCTGCACCCGATCGCCCAGACGGAACGCATCACAGCAGCCGACGCTCCCCAGGACGAAATCGACTCCCGCTTCTTCGCCATCGTCACCGACCTTGTCGGCACCCCGACCGAACTGATCGACGAGACCGGCGACATAGCGTGGCGCACGCGCAGCACCTTGTGGGGCACGACGGCTTGGGCCACGGACAGCACGGCGTACACCCCACTTCGGTTCCCTGGCCAGTACTACGACCCCGAAACCGGTCTGCACTACAACCACTTCCGCCACTACGACCCCGAAACAGCCCGCTACGCCACCCCCGACCCCCTGGGCCTCACCCCCGCCCCCAACCCCTCCGCCTACGTTCACAACCCAAATTCATGGATTGATCCCCTTGGGCTCACACCGTGTGAGAGTGGAGGCAGTTGGAATCCAGAAGATGAGCCGCACCTTTATCGAGGCATCGGTTATGCTGACGCAAATAGCCCCGAAGCGTGGCGGCGAATGTACGAGAACGCGCTGCAAGGGCGAGCTGAACCTCTTGGCGGCCACTCAGATCCACAGCTTCATGTCGGCGGAAACACAAACAGCGAGTTCACTTCATGGTCTACGGACTATGAGGGTATGGCACTAGAGGAGAGCTATCGAGGAAATGGCCCTGGCGTGGTCTTGCGCATACCGAACGGAGATGGATCTGGGTACTTTCGCGTCCCAGGCATCTCCTACCCCTACGATGAAGCAGAAGTCACGATCCGCGGACCAGTGCACGGCGCTGAAATCAGCATCAATGGAGGACCATGGAAAAGGCCAGGCTAGAGGAGTTGCTCGTAAATGCGGTTCGGGATGGCAAGTGCCCGACGGATGTCATGCGAGCGACAGGCGAGGGCTGGAGCATTCAAACTGGGGCTGTCGCCCGTGCCGATCTCCTTCACTCTTACCTCCGTCGTTTGCGCAGAGCCAAGGAAGGGTCGCCCTTGAGGCAACAGACCCAGAGATTGGTGTCGTTCTTGGAGGAGTCGCCAGATGAACAGTTGATAATGGTAGGGGTAACTGGAGATACGGGGGGGTACGAGATGTTTCTCACGGATGACCAAGAGGAACGAATTCTATTCTGGATGAACATGTTCTCTCGGTGAGGTCACCCTGAAATACCTCCCGGGTCGGCGTTCTCTGCATTTCATGAGTCCCATTCAGCATGAAAGTGGCCGTACGACCTCGATGCCATAGGGAGATAATTGAGCACTTTGATGTATCGCTGGTCCACGAGTCCGGCTGGTCCCCCCGAGCGTCTACCCGGCCAAGAATCTGGTGTGGGAAAACGTTAATGACGACGAAGTTGGGCCGCGCGAACTCACGCTTGAATCCTGGCAGGGCGTCGTCGACGCCCTCTTGAAGTTGTCTCGCGGGGAAATCTCGACGCTCAATTCACTCAACTGGCACGAGAGTTGAGGGCTTTGCAGGGCCTGGACAAGGGCATCTCATGACGCCCTCCCGCCACGAAACATGCCCAGGCCGCGGAGGGGCGGAATGCCGGCCGGGCGGTGGATGGGGTAGGTCGACAAGGACGTGCACCCTCTTCAGGCCTCCGGTTCGCCTTCGTCGGCCGCGTGGCCAGTCGGACGCTCGACGACGAACGATCCCTTGCCACGCACCGTGACGATCAGGCCCCGCTCGCGAAGTTCCTGCGCGGCACGGCGTGCGGTGAGCCGTGCCACACCGTACTCCTCGGCAAGGTGGTTCTCGGAGGGGATCGGCCTGTCCGGCGCCAACTCCCCGGTCGCGATCTTCCTGGCGACGGCGTCGGCCAACTGCACGTAGAGCGGTCTCGCGCTCATCGGATCCAGCGTGGTGTCTGGCTCTTCCGTATCGCTCATACGTCCAACGTAGAGCGGCAGTGACCTGCCCGATCGTGTGGATCCCTCTGCACTTGTATGCAGAGGTCTACATACAGGTGTAGCTTCGAAGGCGTAAAGACCCCGGCGAGGTGGCTAGACCTCCCGGGGAACGGCCAACGCTTACAAGGAGCGTCGACATGCTCGACCTTATCCCCCGCGCCCTCCACTGGCTGCGCCTCTTCCTCTCCCCCGGCACCGGGAAACGGCGCCGCCCCCACCACCGCCCCTACCTCTGCCTGCACCTCACCGCCGTACGCCACCCCTCCTCCCCGCACGCCCCGCGCTCGCCGCAGCTCCCCCTGCCCCGCTCCTCGTACGGTCTCCTCACTTCCCTCGACGGCAGCGACTCCGCCCTCGTCCGTCCCTATCTCGCCGCCCACGAAGAGGAAGCCGCGCTTCAGCAGCGCCGTCGCCTCGCTCTCGTGCTCGCTGCCGACTTCGGGATCGACCTGGACCCGCATGTGATCGGCGCGCAGAAGGTGGCCGCCTGATGGAACACGTCTTGATGGCACCCTCGTACCCGGCTGCGCGCCCGCGCCCCGGCTCCTCCCCTGGCCGTCCCCCGACGGCAAGCCCTGCTTCCTGGTCGCCGACAACCACACCAGCCGTCTCTCCCGGCTCGCAGATGACCTCGAGGCCGCCCAGCTCGCCACCGGCACCGACGTGCTCGGCCTCGCCCGCACCGTGCTGGACGATCCGGCCTCGCCATACACCGAGGTCCGCTACGTCCGTCTCCGCCTCGCCGAGTGCCTGACCGATGCCCTGCGCGTCGCGGAGTCCCGGGGGCTGCGTCTGCCCGCGCCGGGGGCCGGGGGCGACGTGGCAGGCGTAGCAGAACAGCACCCGGAGACCGGCTATGGACAGGCCGCACAGAACACGAGGAGCGGACTATGGTCGTAGCGACGACGCGTCGAAGGACTTCATCGGTCATGACAGCCCACGCCGCCGAACCAACACCGGCCGTCCCTCCCATGCCCGAGCGCACCCCGAAGGCCCTGCGAGAGGCCATCGCCGAGCACGCCCCGCAGCTCCTTTCCGATTTCGACCGGCACTGGAAGTGGGCTGTCGCGGACGCCTACGACATCAGCACGGTGCCCGCGTTCATGGCCCGCTGGTGGGGGGAGTACGCCATCGCACGCGATCCGAAGCTGGACGCCCACATGAGGGATCTCCATCACCGTGCTGCGGAGTCCACCGACATCGCCGAGGCCAAGGCGCTCCTCGAAGAAGCATCCAATATCCGCTACCAGGTGAGGCGGCTGGAGCCCGGCCGGTGACCGACAACGGATTCATGGGTCCGCCGTGGCAGATGGACTGGACGCTCAAAGCCCAGGCAGCTCGTGACGCGCTGCCGGAGAACGTGCGGAAGGCCGGCTTCCCCGACGGAATGAAGGTCGAGCCGGTTCAGTCCAGTTCCCTAGCCTCCGCCTTTCATCGCGGCGGCGTAAGGAAGCAGCCTGGGGCCATGGCCCCCATCACGTCCCCGACGGTCGCGGTTGTTCCGGTGGTACCGAGCTCTCGGCGGCAGCCATCCACTGGTCCAGGTCGGCCTGGGTGAACTCTGCCCACGGGGGGATCTCGGGGAGCTGGCGGAGGAGGTCGTAGGCCTCGGAGATCTTGGGGCCGCGGAGGACCGGGGAATGGCAGCCGGCGATGACCTCGGCGTTCAGGCGTTGGAAGTCGTCCACGACCCTCCGGAACTTCTGGGTGTCCAGCAACGCGACCCAGGGAGAGACCAGCCGTCCGCCGAAGAACTGGCCGTCGCGGAATTCGTCCGCGGACAACGCCGCTACGTCCGGGATCGGGGTGGGTACGTTCGTGGCAAAGGTGTCGACGGCCCACAGGACGTTGGTCTTCGGGTCGAAGAGGGCGCGGGTTGTGGGGTTGTCGTATAGGGGCGGTCGTTTGGCGAACAGGATGCGGTCGCCCGCGTCGATCGTGTCGCCGTCGGTCATGAAGCGGCACCGGTTGATGGGGGTCTCCCACTCCTCGGCCATGCGGCCGATGGAGAACCATGTCGTCAGCAGGGTCGCGTTCGGGCATTCGGCGAGGACCGCCAGGAGGTTGCCGGCGTGGTCGCGGTCGTCGTGGGTGAGGAAGATCCACCGCACGTCCAGGGGATCCACGACGGACCAGGCTGCCTCTAGCCACTGGGAGCGCACTGCGGGCGCCCCGGTGTCCACGAGGACCGGTTCCGCTCCCCGGATCACCATCGAGTTCATCGGGAAGTGGCCGACCGGTGGGGCATCGAGGGCCCACGGGATGACGAACGTCTCCTCGGCGATCTTGTACGGCTGCAGAAGGTTGAACGTTTCCATGGTTGTCATCGCTGCTCTCCCTAGGGCGGAGTCGCCGCAGCATCCATGAATCCAGTGCAGCCCCGGGGCGGGCCATCGTCAAACGCAGAACGTCCATGAGTCCTCGTTGGTGTGCTGACGGGGACTCTGTGTTTGCGAGGTGCGGTCCTTTCGAGGCTGGGGCAGGTTGACGGCCCGGTTGTCGCGTCGGGTGGGCGCCGGGTTCCACTTCCCGGTGTGGTGGTGCGGATCGTTGGGGCGGTCGGAGGGGCTGGTCGGCCGGGGCGCGGCAAGGCGTTGAGCCGGTCGATTGCGCGGGTGATCTCGTCGATCCAGGGCCATCGGGTCGTGATGCGGAGCCGGTGGCGGCCGGTGGTGACGAGCTGGGCGGCGGCGTTGCAGGTCAGAAGCACTCTCCGCTTATTTGATCAAGGTATGGACGAGTGCACCCATGAAGCGCGAGGCTAGGGGGCCCACAGTCCCTCCGGGGTCAGACCCAGCAGGTCGATGGCGTTGCCTCGGACGATCCGTTCCACCACCTCGGCGTCCAGATGCCCCATCTGCGCCTCCCCGACCTCCCTCGACTTCGGCCAGGTGGAGTCGGAGTGCGGGTAGTCGGTCTCGTACAGGACGTTGCCGACGCCGATCGCGTCGAGGTTCCGCAGGCCGAACGCGTCGTCGAAGAAGCAGCCGTAGACGTGCTCGGTGAAGAGTTCGGACGGCGGGCGGTGGACCTTGTCGGCGACGCCGCCCCAGCCGCGGTTCTCCTCCCAGACGACGTCGGCGCGCTCCAGGATGTAGGGGATCCAGCCGATCTGGCCCTCGGCGTACATGACCTTGAGGCCCGGGAAGCGTTCGAACTTGCCGCTCATCAGCCAGTCGACCATCGAGAAGCAGCAGTTGGCGAAGGTGATGGTCGAACCGACCGCCGGCGGGGCGTCCTTGGATGTGGAGGGCATACGGCTGCTGGAGCCGATGTGCATCGCGACGACCGTGCCGGTCTCGTCGCAGGCGGCGAGGAAGGGGTCCCAGTCGTCGGAGTGGACGGAGGGCAGTCCCAGGTGCGGGGGTATCTCGGAGAAGGCGACGGCCCGCACGCCGCGGGCGGCGTTGCGGCGGACCTCGGCTGCCGCCAACTCCGCGTCCCAGAGGGGGATGAGGGTGAGGGGTATCAGGCGTCCCTGCGCCTGCGGGCCGCACCACTCCTCCACCATCCAGTCGTTGTACGCCTGGACGCACAGCAGTCCCAGCTCGTGGTCCTTGGCCTCGGTGAAGGTCTGGCCGCAGAAGCGCGGGAAGGTCGGGAAGCAGACCGCGGACTGGACGTGGTTGACGTCCATGTCGGCGAGGCGCTGGGGGACGTCGTAGGAGCCTGGGCGCATCTGTTCGTACGTGATGACCTCCAGCTTGATCTCGTCCCTGCTGTAGCCGACCGCCGTGTCGAGGCGGGTGAGGGGGCGCTGGAGTTCCTCGTACAGCCACCAGTCGCCGAGCGGGCCCTCGTCGCCCGGGGCGCCCATCACTGGCTTGAAGCGGCCGCCGAGGAAGCTGATCTCCTTCAGCGGGGCGCGGACTATGCGGGGCCCGGTGTCCAGGTACTTCTTCGGAAGCCGGTTCTGCCAGACGTCGGCGGGCTCCACCGTGTGGTCGTCGACGGAGATGATCTTCGGAAGTGCCGTCGTGGTCTCCATGGCGCTCACGGTAGCGCCGATCTGACGGGCCGTCAGCTCCGCGGACGGGGCCCGGTCATGGTCGCTCGTGTGCGGAAGTGTGCGGAGAGCGCGTGAGGGCCTTGTGATATCCCGCGCGCCCTCCTGTGATCACGCTCTCCACAGCTGACGCATCCGCCATGGACAAGGCAGACTGACGGGGTTGCAAACAGGCCCAAGGGGGACGGCGATGGACGGTGTACCGCGGGTGCCGGAGCAGAGGCGACCCGGCTCCTCGGCGGGAGCCGGGGAGGACGCGGGCTCCGGCTCCGTGGCGGGGGTTGCGGTGGACGCGGGTTCCGTGGCGGGGGGCGCGGTGGACGCAGGCTCCCCGGCGCGGGTCGCAGTGGACGCAGGCTCCCCGGCGGGGGTCACGGCGGGCGTCGGCTCCCCGGCCATGGACGCGGGGTCCGCTCCGCTGCGCTTCTTCGTGCTCGGTCCCGTGCGCGCCCGGCGCGGCGAGGCGCTGCTGAACACCGGCTCGCCCCAGCAACGCGCCCTGCTCGCCGCCCTGCTGCTGCGCGAGGGCCGTACCGCGACCGCCGCCGAGCTGATCTCCGCTCTGTGGGGCGAGGAGCCGCCGGACCAGGCCCTGGCCGCGGTGCGCACCTACGCCTCCCGGCTGCGGAAGATCCTCGACGCGGGCGTCCTGGTCAGCGAGTCCGGCGGCTACGCGATCCGCGGACTGCGCGAGGACGCCCTGGACCTGGCCGCCGCCCAGGAACTGGCGACCGAGGCGGAGAAGGCCAAGACCGCCGGGGATCTGTGCCACGCGCGGGACGTCCTGACCCGGGCACTGAACCTGTGGGACGGCGAGGTGCTCGCGGGCGTCCCGGGGCCGTACGCCGAGGCACAGCGCGTACGTCTGGAGGAGTGGCGGCTGCAACTCCTGGAATCCCGCCTCGACATGGACCTGGAGCAGGGCTGCCACGCGGAGGCCGTCTCCGAACTCACCGCCCTGACCGCCGAACACCCCCTGCGCGAGCGGCTCAGGGAACTCCTCATGCTCGCCCTGTACCGCAGCGGCCGCCAGGCGGAGGCCCTCGCGGTCTACGCCGACACCCGCCGCCTCCTCGCCGACGAACTCGGCGTCGACCCCCGCCCCGGCCTGCGCGAACTCCAGCAGCGCATCCTCCAGGCGGACCCCGGCCTCGCGGTACCCTCCTCCCCGCGGCCCGAACCGGTCGTCGCCCCGGTTCGGCCCGCCCAACTCCCGGCCACTGTCCCGGACTTCACCGGCCGCGCGTCCTTCGTCACCGAACTGAGCGAGGAGCTCGCCTCCGGCTCCGAGGGCCGCGTGATGGCGGTCTCCGCGCTGGCCGGCATCGGCGGCGTCGGCAAGACCACCCTCGCCGTGCACGTGGCCCACCAAGCCCGCTCGGCCTTCCCCGACGGCCAGTTGTACGTCGACCTCCAGGGCGCCGGCGCCCGCGCCGCCGAACCGGAGACCGTCCTGGGCGCCTTCCTCAGAGCCCTCGGCACCACCGACTCGGCGATCCCGGACTCCCTCCAGGAACGGGCCGCCCTGTACCGCTCGGTCCTGGACGGCCGCCGGGTCCTCGTGCTGCTCGACAACGCGCGCGACGCGGCCCAGGTACGGCCCCTGCTGCCGGGCACGGAGGGCTGCGCGGCCCTGGTCACCTCCCGGGTCCGCATGGTCGACCTCGCCGGGGCGCACCTGGTCGACCTGGACGTCATGTCCCCCGACGAGGCACTCCAGCTGTTCACCAAGATCGTCGGCAAGGAGCGGGTCGCCTCCGAGCGCAAGGCCGCCCTGGACGTGGTCGCCGCCTGCGGCTTCCTCCCGCTCGCCATCCGCATCGCCGCCTCCCGCCTGGCCGCCCGCCGCACCTGGACCGTCTCGGTCCTCGCGGCCAAGCTCGCCGACGAACGCCGCCGCCTCGACGAACTCCAGGCCGGCGACCTCGCGGTCAAGGCCACCTTCGAGCTCGGCTACGGCGCGCTGGAGCCCGCCCAGGCCCGCGCCTTCCGCCTCCTGGGCCTCGCCGACGGCCCGGACATCTCGCTGGCCGCCGCCGCGGCCGTACTCGATCTTCCGGCCGAGGACACCGAGGACCTCCTGGAGTCCCTCGTCGACACCTCGCTGCTGGAGTCGGCGGCGCCCGGCCGCTACCGGTTCCACGACCTCGTACGGCTCTACGCGCGTGCGTGCGCCGAGCGGGACGAGTGGCCGCCGAGTGAGCGGGAGGCGGCCATGTCCCGGCTCCTGGACTTCTACCTGGCGACCGTCGCCGGTGTGTACCTGATCGAGCGGCCCGGGGACCGGCTGGTGGACCACCTGGCCACGCCCGAGTACCCGGGACTCGCCTTCGCCGACCGGCACGCGGCGCAGGACTGGCTGTACGCGGAGGCCGTGTCGCTGCTGGCGTGCGTACGGCAGTCCGCCCGCGCCGGGACCATGCGGCGCGCGGTCGACGTGCTGTGGGCGGCGGTGGACCTCGCGGAGTCGGGGGCCAACTCCAAGGAGTACGAGGCGGTCGCCTCGGCGCTGCGCGAGGCCGCGCGTGCGGTCGAGGACCCGCGCGCGGAGGCCCGGGCACTGATCACCCTGGCCTACGCCCACAGCCTCACCGGCCGTTTCGACCTGGCCGACGAGGAGGCCGGCCTGTCCCGCGAGCTGACCTCCGCCTCCGACGATCCGCTGGCCAGCTGCTGGTCCTCCAACATCGCCGGAGTGATCGCGATGTACCAGAGCCGGTACGCGGACAGCGAGGAGCACTTCACCCGGGCCGTGGAGAACTTCCGCGCGGTGGGCGACCGTTCGGGAGAGGCGAGCGCCCTGTGCAACCTGTCCCGCACCCACCTCGCGACCGACCGCACGGACAGCGCGGTGGCCCTGGCCGAGCAGGGCACCGCGATGTACGACGACATGGGGCACGCCCTGAAGGGGGCCAACGGCCGGTACGCGCTGGCGCTCGCGCTGCTGCGCAGCGGGCAGCTCGTGGAGGCGGCGGAGTGCCTCCAGCGGGCCCTCCAGGTCTTCCAGGACAGCCGCCAGCGGCTCTGGGAGGGGATGACCGTCTTCCGCCTCGCCGAGCTCGACCTGACGGCCGGACGACCGGCCCGCGCGGCGACGAACGCCGAGACGGCCCTGACGCTGCTGCGCGGCATCGGCGGCGAGTGGCGGCGCGGCAACGTCCTGACCGTGCTCGGCCGCGCCCTGCACGCGATCGACCAGCCCGGCCGGGCCCAGGTGTGCTGGCATGAGGCCCTCGACATCTTCGAGGCGCTCCAGGCGCCGGAGGCGGGGGAGGTCAGGGGGTTGCTGCAGCGTCGAGCGGTGGCGTGAGCCACGCGGCTCGCCGCAGCGGAACGCCACCTTGCGGAACCGGTCGCCGACGGCGTTCATCGTTCGTTTATCGCGACCCGACATTCTCACCTGTGTCGGGCCGTCGCGTCGGGGGGCAGACGGAACGGCGTACGGCCGGGTCCTATGGTGAACCGGCCTTCGGGATCCGCCCGGCGACCCTCGGGGGAGTCGCCGGGCGGATCCCGTCCATCCATCGCACCCGACTGCCAGGGGAGAGCACGAGATGAGCGACGAGACCACCACCGACAACATCCACGTCACCGACGAGCCGGCCACGGTGACCGCCGCCGACACCGGCACGGACACCACGGACAACATCCACGTCACCGACGAGCCGCTCACGGTCACCGCCAAGGACACGGGCACGGTCACGACGGACAACATCCACGTCACGGACGAGGAAGCCTGACAGACCTTTTTCCCGCACGGGGATCGGCCGCGGCGGCGCGGAGGGGGAGCCGTCGCGGCCGAGGCATGTCCGGGGGCAGGTCGTTCAGGCCCGCCGCAGCTCGCACCACACCGTCTTGGTCTCCGCCCACTGCTCCACGCCCCAGCGCAGCGCCACGGCGTCCAGGAGGGCGAGTCCGCGACCGCTCTCGTCGTCACCCGCGGCACGCCGGAGCACCGGGAGGGCGCGCGCGTCGGGATCGGTGACCTCGACGCGGATACGGTCACGGCCCACGCGAGCGACCCGCACCCGGACCGGCGTCCCCTCCCCCACATGACGGATGACATTGGTGACCAACTCCGTGACACAGAGCTGGATGTCGCCACAGGAGGCCCCTAGATGCCGCCGTACGGCCCGACGCAGGTCCGGCACGGCCTCAGGGAGGGCGAGTAGGCGTAGGTCGAGTCCGGCCGGGGTCACCGCGCGGCCGTCTCCCCGCAACGCCGCCGCCAGCATGCGTGCCGTCGCGGCGGTACAGCTGCCGAGGACCACGACGCCCGCCGGGCGCAGGGAGGGCAGTGTGATGCCGTGGACGGCGAGGGCGTCCCGCAGTTCCTCCACGCAGGGGGTCGTGTCGTAGATGCCGTGAGGTGGTTGTGGGGGCACGGTCGCTCACACCTTCCAGTACGTTCTGTGACGATCCAGTCACACGTTGACGGGAAGTCCCGTACCGTAAAAGGGTTTTCGACTACGCAAGCGCAACTGGCAAACGGCGGTGACGAGCTGTGCCCTCACGCAAGGACCCCGACGCCTCGGCGAACGTCCCCTCCTTCTACGGCGCCGAGTTGCGCTACCGACGGGAGCAGGCGGGGCTGACGCTGGAGCAGCTGGCGGAGGGCAGCTTCCGGGGCATTCCGTTCCTGAGCCAGATCGAGCGGGGTGAGCGGCGGATGCCGGCCGATCTGGCGAGGCATGTGGACAAGGTCCTGGGCACGGACGGCTTTTTCGAGCGGCGCTGTGAAGACGCCCGAAAGGCACGGCAGTCGGGGCATGCGGAGTACTTCGCCGATGTGGCGGAGATGGAGCGGCACGCGGAGACGATCGAGGACTGGGCGCCCTCGCTGGTGCCCGGCCTGCTCCAGACCGACGCCTATGCCACGGCTGTCGTACGGACGTCGCTGCCGTGGCTGCCCCCCGAGACCGTTGACACGCAGGTACGTGCCCGCATGGAACGCGCGGAAATCTGGAAACGGGAGGAACGACCGGCGTTCTGGGCGATCCTCCACGAGTCGGTGATCCGTCGGCCCCTGTTGTCACCCGAAGAGATGGCCGCTCAGCTGGAGCACATCGCCGTCGTGATCCGTTCCACTCAGAGCGTTCTGCAGATCGTGCCGGAAACGATGGCCGCGCATCCGATGATGATGGGCATGATCAGGGTCATGACCTTCCCTGACCAGCCACCCGTGGTGTACACGGAGGGTCTCCACAGTGGCCAACTCATCGACTATCCAGCGCTCGTGAAGAACTACCGCAGGTCGTACGATCTGCTCAGGGCCACGGCGCTGTCCCCGGAGGCGACCCTGGCCATGGTCGATCAAGTGGCTAAGGACTATCAAAATGGCAAACACAGAGCGTGATCTGAGTTCCGCACTGTGGCGCAGGAGCAGCTACAGCAACGGTAGCGGCGGCGAGTGCGTCGAGGTGGCCGACGGAGTCCCCGGCGTCCTCCCCGTCCGCGACTCGAAGAAGGACCAGGACGGTCCCGTACTGCTCTTCCGGGCAGCGTCCTGGACCGCCTTCGTCACCTCCCTGAAGAGCTGACGATCGACTTCTCCCAACGGCCCGAGCGGCCACCCGCCGCGATCCGGCTGCCACCGTGGACATCACCAGAAACCGTGCCACGGCCGCCCAGCTCCGGGTGGGCATCAAGGTGGAGATCGTCGAGCGCAACCAGGCCCACGCCGGGTTCGTGCCGATCCCCAAGCGGTGGAGCGTGGAGCGCGCCTACGGGATCTTGATGCTGCACCGCAGGCTGGTGAGCGACTACGAGCACCTGCCGCGCAGTTCGGAGTCACGGGTGTACTGGGCGATGGCCGCGGTGATACTGCGCCAGCTGACCGGGGCCACTGTTGCGGCCTGGCGCAGCGCATCATGGGCGGGGAGCCGATCCTCGGGGCGGTGCTGGCGCGGTTGGAGGAGCTGGAGAGGGAGATCGCCGCGCAGGCGGAGAGGCGACGAGGGAGCAGATCGCGCAGCTGACCGCGCGCCTGGACGAACTCGACCGGGCCGCCGAGGAGTCCGGATCACCCGCAAGACACTGCTGGAGCTGCCCGTCCCGCAGCCGCGCCGCCGGCCCCGAAGCTGCCCGACCGTCCGGCCTACCAGCAGATCATGGCGGTGTTCACCGAGGCCGACGCCCCTCTGCGGGCGCGGCAGGTGTGCGAGGCACTGGACATGGGGATCGCACCCAACAACATCAACAACACCCGCCTGAAGCTCAAGCGGCTGACCAAGCGCGGAATCCTGGCCGAGACCGAGCAGGGCTTGTTCACCCAGCCAGGGCCGTAGCCGCCCGGCCACGTCGCGGGCCGGCCCGCTTGCCCCTCCCGAAATCACGCTCGCCGTGCTGGTCGTGCCGTTCGGGCGCAGTATGGAAGGAGGAGGAGAGCAGGTCGGCGCGCTCCGGGAAGCGGAAGGAGGTGCGAGGCCCGTGACACGGTTCATGGATATCCACCACGGAATGCAGGGCATCACGGCCGAACAGCTGCAACAGGGCCACGATGCCGCTGCCGCGGGCGAGCGGGAAGAAGGAGTCCACTTCGAACACGCCTGGGCAGACCCTGAGTCCGGCACTGTTTACTGCCTCAGCGAGGGCCCCTCGCCCGAGGCGGTCCGCCGCGCGCACGAGCGCGGGGGCGCTGATACGCCGGACGAGATTCATGCGGTGCCACTGATGGTGTGAGCCATGGTGCGCACAGCCCCGGTCCCCTGCCCGCGGGGTCGCGGGCAGGGGGCGTGTTCACAAAACCCACTTCTTCTTCCCCCTGGTCCGGCGGGCCCGTTTTTCCGCCCTGATCAGAGGGGTGCACGCCCCAACTGACCTGCGTCTGAGCGGTTGTTGGTTGTCGTCGTTGGTCGTTGCTCATCGTCGCAGGGCTTGTTCACCCAGTGGCGGCCGTAGCCGCCCGGCGGCGCCGCGGCCAGCTCGCTTACCCCTCCCGAAAGGGCGAAACAGACACCAGCTCTCGTACCGCCCTCTAAAACACGCCCTACTCCCAAAAACACCGCAGACACGGGGTGAACGTACAGTTCGGACACTCGCCGACCGCACCTCCGCCCGCCCGGCCGCGGGCTCACGCCGACCCAGCAAGCGCCCCGCGCGTGGACGGCGGATACGTCGACGCCATCCCGCCGTGACCGGCCCGACCTCACGGCTCACCCCTCCCCCGACGGGACCGGCAGGAGCGTGGCCGTGAGTGTGTCGGCCAGCCATTCCTCGTACACCTCGGCCGACCAGCCGCGTCCCGCGGTGAGCTGGGTGAACAGCTGCGGTCCGGCCAGCGCCCAGACGGCGTCCGCGAGGTGGGCCGGATCCGTCCCCGGACGCAGCACGCCGGTCTCGTCGAGGTGCGTGACGAACCCGGTCACGCCGGTCAGCCGCTCCCGCTCGGCGGTCGCCAGGATCTCCCCGACGTCCGGCCCGGCCTGGGTGAGCAGGGCGAACAGCGCGGCCACGCGTTCGTGGATGCCGCGCACGTAGGCGGCGTAGAGCCGGAGTTTGGCGACCGGGTCCGTCGTCCGCAGGATCTCGCGGGTCTGGGGGCGGTCCGCCATCGGCACCGGTTCATCGTCGCCGGCCAGCGTGATGTCCCACAGGGCCTTGACCATGCCCGGTTTGCCGCCGAACGACTTGTACACCGTCTCGGCCGAGACACCCGCCCGCTCGGCCACCGCACGGATGGTCGTGGCGTGGAAGCCGTCCCGGAAGAGCAGCTCGCGGCAGGCCTCCAGCACCGCGGCACGGTTGCGGCCCGCGGCCTCGCGTCGGCGCTCGGAGTTATAGGGCCGGCGCGGCGTCTCGCCTGCCATCGGCACACCCCTCATTCTGTTACAGTCCGCTGTATCGAATATATCCAGCTCATCCAGCTCCGCTGCCGGAGGCTCTCATGTCCCGTCCCGCGACCGTGCGGGTGGCACCAGGCGTCCATCGCCTCGGTGATCACGGCGTCAACTTCTACCTGATCGAGGACCCCGACGGCCTCGTCCTGGTCGACGCGGGGCTGCCCGCACACCTGGAACAGCTCGGCGCGCTGCTGGAAGACCTCGGCCGTCCCCTGGCCGACATCCGTGCCGTGCTCCTGACCCACGGCCATCTCGACCACACCGGCCTGGCCCACACCCTCCAGCAGGCCGGCGCCGACATCTGGATCCACGAGCGGGACGCCGGCATCCTGCGCGACGGCCCTCGCAGCGCCAACCGTCATGCCAAACCGGAGCGTTCGATGCTCCCCTACCTGCTGCGCCGGCCCTCCGCGCTCGCCCTCCCCCTCCAGCTGGCCCGCTCCGGAGCCTTCACCGCTCCCGCCGTGCGGGACGCGCGGGTCTTCGACACCGACCTGGTGCTGAAGAACCTTCCGGGCGCCCCGCGGGCCGTCGTCATGGCCGGACACACGCCCGGCAGCACCGTGTACCTCTTCGCCGACCGCGGGCTGCTCTTCACCGGCGACGCCCTGGTCACCGCGGACGCGTTCTCCGGCCGCACCGGGCCCACGCTGGTGTGCCGCTGCTTCACCCACGACAGCCGCGCCGCGCTCGCCGCCCTCGACCGGCTCGACGAACTGCCGGCGGCGAGCGTGCTGCTGCCCGGCCACGGCGAGCCCTTCACCGGCGGCATCGTGGCCGCCGCCCGGCTGGCACGCGAGTACGGCGTCCGCTGACCGCGCGCGGCTCGCGGCGCCGCACCTCAGACCTCCGGGCCGTGCTCCAACGCCCGGTGCATCGGTACACCTCACTTTCCGACTTCCCAAGGAAAAGACATGAGTTCTGCACCGTCGAAACCGTCAAACCACGACACGGATATGGCGGACTACCTCCGCCCACGCGTCATGCATGTCCCCGCCGAGAAGGGCGTGGTCAAGTGGATGTCCGGCGACGTCTACTCGACCCTGGCACCGGCCGACTCCACCGGCGGCATCCTGGGCTTCACCGACTGCTGGCTGCCTCCGGGCGGCGGGCCGATCGCGCACGTGCACAAGGTCGCCGACGAGTCCTTCTACGTCATCTCGGGTGCGGTGGAGTTCCTGAACGGCGAGGAGACCTTCACGGCGAACCCCGGTGACTTCGTCTTCGTGCCCAGGGGCACGCGGCACCGGTTCCGCAACCGCACCGACGAACAGGCGCACATGATCTCCTTCTTCACCCCCGGTGGAGGCGAGGCGCTGTGGCTGGAAGGCGGGGACGACCCCGTCCCCGGCGAGGAGCCCAAGTTCTGGCCGGCGGAACGCGGCATGGCCCTGGGACCACTCCTCTCCCGGCCGGAGATCGACTTGGTCCTCCTGCCCGAGACCCCGGACTTCGAGGCTCCTCCCGCCGACCAGACCTGATCGACGCGGCGCGGCCCCGGCCTGCTGGTGCCGGCACACCTGTTCCTAGGGCACACCTACGCGCAGCTCGCGGCCGGGTTCGAGGTGGGTGTGAGCACGGTGTACCGGTACATCACGGAAGCCGTCGGGCTGCTCGCGGCGGGGGCGTGCCGCGGCCCCATCGTCACCGGGCGCCTCGCGTGGTCTCGCCCACCCAGCCCCCCACTCCCAAGCCCCACCTCAAAGCTCAACCGGACTCCCCCGCAACTCCCCCTTAACCACCTTCCCCCCCGCATTCCGCGGCAGCCGCCCCACGAACTCCACCGACCTCGGCACCTTGTAGTTCGCCATCTCCCGGCGGGCCCAGGCGATCAGGTCGTCGGCTGTCAGGACGGACTCCGGACGCCGGACCACATACGCCCGGCCGACCTCGCCGAGGCGCGCGTCCGGCACGCCGATGACCGCCACGTCGGCCACCGCCGGGTGCAGGCCGAGGAGTTGCTCTATCTCCGCCGGGTACGCGTTGAAGCCGCCGACGATGAACATGTCCTTCAGGCGGTCGGTGATGCGGAGGTTGCCCGCCGCGTCCAGGAGGCCCACATCACCCGTGCGCAGCCAGCCGTCCTCCGTCACCGCCTCCGCGGTGGCCGCCGCGTCCTCGTAGTAGCCGCGCATCACGTTGAAGCCGCGGACCAGGACCTCGCCGGGCTCGCCGGGCGGCGCCTCGACCCGTACCTCGGTGCCGGGGATGGCCCGGCCGGACGTGGACGCGATCACCGGCAGCGGGTCGCCGCGCCGGCACATCGTCACGATGCCGCTCGCCTCCGAGAGGCCGTACGCCGTCAGGACCGTCTCCACGCCCAGGTCCGCGTGCAGTTGCTCGACCAGGCGCAACGGCACCACCGCCGCGCCCGTCACCACCAGACGCAGGGCGGACAGGTCGTAGGAGGCGCGTGCCGGGTGGTCGAGGAGCGACTGGTGGAGGGTGGGCGGGCCCGGGAGCACCGAGACGCGTTCCGACGCGATGTTCGCCAGCACGGTGTCGACGTTGAACACCGGTTGCGGGATCATCGTCGCCCCGCGCATCAGGCAGGCGATCACCCCGGCCTTGTAACCGAAGGTGTGGAAGAAGGGGTTGACGATCAGATAGCGGTCGCCCTGCCTCAATCCGGCCAGGTCGCACCAGACTTCGTACGCCCGCAGCGTCTGCTCGTGGGTGATCACGGCGCCTTTCGGGCGGCCCGTGGTCCCGGACGTGAAGACGATGTCCGAGGGCCACTCGGGGGACACCGCGGAGGCGCGCGCCCGCACTTCCGCCTCCCCCACCCCGTCCCCGCTCGCCAGGAAGTCCTTCCATGTGCGGTAGTCGGCGGGGGCGTCGTCCGACAGCACCACCACCTGCTCCAGGTCCGGCAGTCCGGGCCCCTCCGAGACCGCCCTGCGCAGGGACGCCACGTACGACGTGCCCAGGAAGGTGCCGGTCACGAAGAGCAGCCGGGTCCCGCTCCGGCGCAGTACGTCCGCCGCCTCCGTGCCCTTGAAGCGGGTGTTGAGGGGCACGAGGACGGCTCCGGAAGACACCGCGCCCAGCGCCGAGACCATCCAGTCCAGGGAGTTGGGGGCCCAGACGGCCACCCGGTCGCCCGGTCGCACGTCGTTCGCGATGCACGCGGCCGCCGCGCGTTCCACGCGGGCGCCCAACTCGCCGTACGTCACACGGGTACGGCCCTCCACCACCGCCTCCGCGTCGGTGTACCGCTCCGCCGCCCACCGGACCAGCTCCGGGATGCTGCGCCACTCCACATCGGCCTCCCCGAAAGCGGAAACGCATTAGCTGACTACCCGTCAGATTAGCTGTAGCCTGACGGGCTGTCAGCAGGCCTCACAGTGTGCGGAGGTGCGTGCAGCGTGACCCTCAAGGACGCCACGGCGATCGTCGGTATCGGACGAACTCCCTTTGCCAAGAACCTCGCCGAGGACGAGAGAACCCTCGCCTGCCGAGCGGTTCTCGCCGCACTCGACGACGCCGGGATCGCCCCCGGCGAGGTCGACGCCCTGGCCTCGTACACCATGGAGGAGACGGACGAGGTCGAGCTGGCCAAGGCAGTCGGCTTCGGCGACCTCACCTTCTTCAGCAAGGTCGGGTACGGGGGCGGCGGTTCGTGCGCCACGGTCGCGCACCTCGCGGCGGCGATAGCGAGCGGACAGGCGAGCGTCGGTGTCGCCTGGCGGTCACGGAAGCGCGGCTCCGGCCCTCGCCCCTGGACCAACACCACCGTCCAACTCCCCACCCCCGCCCAGTGGACCAGGCCCTTCGGCCTGCTCCGCCCCGCGGATGAGATCGCCATGCTGACCCGCCGGTACATGCATGAGTACGGCGCCACCCGCGACCACCTCTTCAACGTCGCCCTGGCCTGCCGCAACCGCGCCAACCAGAACCCCGCCGCGATCATGTACGACCGCCCCCTGACCCGCGAGATGTACATGACCTCCCGCTGGATCAGCGAGCCCCTGTGTCTCTTCGACAACTGCCTGGAGACGGACGGGGCGTTGGCGTGTGTCCTCGTCAGCAGGGAACGGGCGCGCGACTGCCCGAACATCCCCGTCTACGTCCACTCCGCCGCCCAGGGACTGCCCGCCCAGCACCACGGCATGGTCAACTACTGGAACGACGACCCGCTCACCGGACCCGCCTGGTCGGCCGCCCGACACCTGTGGAAACACGCCGACTTCACCCCGCAGGACGTCGACGTGGCCCAGATCTACGACGCGTTCACCTCTCTCGTCCCGCTCTCCCTGGAGGGCTACGGCTTCTGCGGGCGCGGTGAGGGCGGCGCGTTCACCGAACAAGGTGCCCTGGAGATCGGCGGACGGCTGCCGATCAACACCGGGGGCGGCGGACTGTCCGAGGCCTACGTGCACGGCTTCAACCTCATCGACGAGGGCGTACGGCAGCTGCGCGGCACCAGCACCGCCCAGGTCCCGGACGCCGCCACGTGCCTCGTCACCGCCGGCGAGGGCGTCCCCACCTCCGCCCTGCTGCTGACCAACAGGAGCTGACATGCTCGAACCGGTGAAGGACGCCACGGGCGCCCCGTTCTGGCAGTACGCCGCCCAGGGCGAACTCCGCGTCCAGGCCTGCGCCGACTGCGGCGAACTCCGCTTCCCGCCCCGCCCCTGCTGCCCGCACTGCCAGTCGTTCGGGACCGAGTGGCGTCCCGTCTCCGGGCGCGGCCGGATCTGGTCCTACGTCGTCCCGCACCCACCCCTCCTGCCGGACTACGCGGCGCAGGCCCCGTACAACGTCATCGTCGTCGAGCTGGAAGAGGCTCCCCGGATACGGCTGGTCGGGAATCTGGTCCGCGCGGCCGGGGCGCCGCTCAACTCCCTTGATCCCGGCCGGATCCGCATCGGCGCCCGGGTGCACGTGGTGTTCTCGGACGGGCTTCCGCAGTGGGTGCTGTCGTGAGCGGCCTGCGGGTCGCCGCCGACAAGGAGACCGGTGTCGCGGTCGTCACCCTCGACCGCCCGCACCGGCTCAACGCCATCGACCTGGCCCTGCGGGACGAAATCGTCGCCGTCTGGCGGGAGTTGCGGTTCGACGACACCGTACGGGCCGTCGTCCTGACCGGCGCAGGGGAGCGGGCCTTCTGCACCGGCCTCGACCGGGACGCCGAGGTGCCGCAACCGGGCTCCCCGTACATGGCGGACGATCCGCTCCTGCGCATCGGGCCGAAGTCCAACGACCTCTGGAAGCCGGTCGTCGCCGCCGTGAACGGAATGGCCTGCGGCGGAGCCTTCTACCTCCTCGGCGAGAGCGACTTCCTCGTCGCCGACCCGGCCGCGACCTTCTTCGATCCGCACACCACCTACGGGATGGTCAGCGCGTACGAGTCGGTGCTCATGGCGCAGGTCATGCCTCATGGGGAGGCCGCGCGGATGGCGCTGATGGGGACGGCGGAACGGCTCTCCGCCGAGCGCGCCCACACCATCGGGCTGGTCACCGAACTCACCGAGCCGGGCGGGTCGTTGGCGGCCGCGGTCGCCGCCGCGTCGGTCATCGCCGGCTATCCGACGGAGGGGGTGCAGGGCACGGTCCGCGCGCTCTGGGCCGCCAAGGAGGCAGCCGTTCAGCAGGGCTTCGCGCAGGCGCCGCACCTCGTCTCGCTCGGGAATCTGCCCCTGGAACGGCAGGCGGAACTGTTCCGTTCACGACAGCCCGGGTTTCGGTTGCGTTAGCAATTTCGGTGTCCTATGCAGGCGTATGCTCGCCGCATGGTTGAACATCGCGTGGTCGACGTGAACGGCATACGGCTGCACATCGCGGAGGAGGGCGAGGGACCGCTCGTCGTACTGCTGCACGGCTTCCCGGAGTCCTGGCACTCCTGGCGCCACCAGTTCGGCCCGCTGGCCGCGGCCGGGTTCCGGGCGGTCGCGCCCGACCAGCGCGGATACGGCACCAGCGACCATCCGCAGGACGTCTCGGCGTACAGCATCCTCCACCTGGTCGGGGATGTCGTCGGACTGATCCACGCGCTGGGCGAGGAGCGGGCGTTCGTCGTCGGGCACGACTGGGGAGCGCCGGTCGCCTGGCACACCGCGCTGTTCCGGCCGGACGTGGTGCGCGGGGTAGCGGGGCTGAGCGTGCCGCCGCCGTTCCGGAGCGAGCGGCCGCCGCTCGCGACCATGCGGGAGCGGTTCGACGGGCACTTCTACTGGAACTACTTCGAGCAGCCGGGGGTGGCCGACGCCGAGTTCGGCGAGGACCCGCGTGCCGCCCTGCGCAGGCTGCTGTACGGCGCCTCGGGAGACGGCCCCGGTGCCGGACGCCACGAGCAGGCCCTGGTGACCGACCTGGACCGCGGCTGGCTCGCGGACATGCCCGACCCCGAGGAACTCCCCTCCTGGCTCACCGAGCAGGACCTCGACCAGCTCACCGAGAGCTACACCAAGGGTTTCACCGGCGCCCTCAACTGGTACCGCAACCTGGACCGCAACTGGGAACTGACGGCCCCTTGGCACGGCGCGAGGGTCACCCCGCCGGCGCTCTACATGTACGGCGACAGGGACCTGGTCCCGGCGTTCCCGGGAACGCCGGAACTGATCGAGAAGCTTCCGCGGCTGATGCCGAACCTGGTCCGGGACCCGGTCCTGCTCCCGGGCTGCGGTCACTGGACCCAGCAGGAACGCCCGGACGAGGTGAACGCGGCCCTGGTCGACTTCCTGACGGGGCTGCGGGTCTGACGGTCAGTTCACCAGGTCGGCTTCCGGTTCGACCCAGCAGTGGTCGAGCTTCGCCAGGAGGGCCTGGCTCGCCTTCACCTGGACCTTCGACGTGCCCCTCGCGGGCACCGATATCTGCTTGACCTCGGAGCTCAGCGGCTTACCGGTCGCGTCCTCGAAGGAGAAGTCGACCTCGAAGGTGGCCTGGCGGCTGTTCGGGTTGGTGACCTCGACCGTCGCGTAGGGGATCGACTTCGTCGCACAGCTCACCACCAGCGCGGTGCCGTCCTGGAGCGTCGAGGTGCGGCGGGTGCTGGTGGTGCGCGGCGTATAGCTGTCGTGGTTCTGGCTGGAGCTGCTGCACCCCCCGCCGCTGTCACTGTCGCTGTGACTGCTCTTGTGCCGCCCGCTGCTCTTGTGGCGCCCGGTGGAGAACCCGGTCAGCGCGAGCACCACCGCCGCCATGACTGCCGTAAACCTGAGAACACGCCCCCGTGAATGCATGTGATCACTCTAACGGAGGCCACTGACATCACTCTCAGGTGGCCCTGGCGGTCCCCCTCAGGTGGCCCTGGCGGTCCCCGTCCCCTTCTCCGCGTCCAACGCGTACACGCAGCGGTCCTTGCTGCACGCGTACACGACCCCGTCCTTGACCACCGGCGACCCGGTGATCTCCCCGCCGGTGGCGAGCTTCCACCGCAGTCGGCCGTCGTCGGCCTTCAGCGTGTACAGCAGGTGGTCGGTCGAGCCGAAGTGGATACGGCCCTCCGCCACCGCGGGCGCCCCCACGATGTCGCCGCCCGCCTGGAAGCGCCACTTGGGCGTGCCGGTTACTGCGTCCAGCGTGTACAGCCCCTTGCCGCTCCCCACGTGCACATGGCCCCCGGCGACGAGCACCGGCTCCACCGAGGCGCGCGCCTCGGTCGCGATGCGCCAGCGGTCCCGGCCGTCGGTGGCGTCGAGGGCGTACACGGTGCCGAGGTAGTCGGCGAGATAGACCCCGCCGCCCGTGACCGCCGCCCCCGGTACGAAGGTCGGCGGGCACAGGAAGACCGCGGGGGCCTCGAAGTGCCAGCGCACCCGCCCGGTCGCCACCTCCAGGGCCATGACCCGCGTCCCGGCCGAGATGTACACGTATCCGTCGTGGGCCTGGGCCACCCGGACCGGTACCCCGCCGCAGGAGGCCGCGTCGCCGAGGGGGAACGCCCAGCGCTCCTCGCCGGTGCGGGCGTCCAGGGCGCGCAGGCGGCCCTCCTGCCAGACGTAGACCGTGCCCTCGTGGAGCGCGGGGCCCGCCTCGGGGGACTCGAAGTCGGTCTGGCAGCCCGCGAGCTCCCAGAGCTTCTGCCCGTTGGAGGCCTCCCAGGCCTGGACCCCGCCACCGCGCGTGCCGGTGATGACGGTGCCGCGCTCGGCCTTGAGGGAGTACACCCAGGCGTCGGTGTTCAGCCGCCACTGGTCGGCGCCCTCGCGGGCGTCGAGGGCGAACAGGGTGGGGCCGTCGGAGGCGTGGATACGGCCTTCCGCGACCGCCATCGACCAGGCCACGTCCCGCGTCTTGAAGCGACGGCGGCCGGTGCCGACGTCCAGGGCGTGCACCTCGAAGGAGGTGACGTAGACGAGGTCCCCGGCGACCGCGGGGGTGCCCCACACGTCGTTCGACATGCGGAACCGCCACGGTCGCCAGCCGGCCGCGGTCTCCGGCGGCGCGGCCGGCGGTGCCGGTACCGCGGGGCCCACGGCGGGTTCCGTGCCGTTGACGCCGGGGCGCGGCCGGGACCAGGAGGCGACCAGGCCGGCCTCCGGCGGCGGCGCCTTCACGGCGGCGGCACGGGCGTCGGCGACCCGCGGTCCTGGCCCGATGGGCACCTGGGCGCCGGCGAGCCGGACGGGGCCGGTGTCGGGGCCGCCGACGGGGACGGGCGCGGGCAGTACCGGGTCGTAGGAGGGCGGCCGGGGTACGGCGGCGGGGCGGCCGCCTCCGCTGCGGGCGCCGCGTGCCTGCGTGGTCGGCGTACGGCCACCGCGCCGGGACTCGATCAGGGCCACGGCCTTCTCGGGCAGCCACGCCGACGCCGTACCGCTGTCGTCGGAGCCGGAGCCGAAGAGGTGAGGGGCCAGCTGGGACTGGAGGTCGGCCGGGTTGGGGCGGCCGGTGGCCTCCATCTGCATACAGGACTCGATGAGCGGCCGGAGCTCGGCCGGGAGGCCTTCGAGGTCGGGGCCCTCGCGCAGCAGCATGAAGACGGTCTCGACCGGGTTGGCGCCGTGGAAGGGCGGGTGGCCGGTGGCGGCGAAGACCAGCATGGAGCCGAGCGAGAAGACGTCGCTGGCGCCGGTGACGCTGCGGGAGTCCTTGGCCTGCTCGGGGGACATGTAGGCGGGGGTGCCGACAGCGACGTTCGTCATCGTCAAACGGGTGTTCGAAACACCGGACGCGATACCGAAGTCGATCACCCGGGGGCCGTCCTCCACGACAAGGACGTTGGAGGGCTTGAGGTCGCGGTGGACCAGCCCGGCGCCGTGGATGGACTGCAGCGCCTCCGCGACGCCCGCCGCGAGCCAGCGCACCGCCTGGGCCGGGAGCGGCCCGCAGTCGTTCACTATCTCTTCGAGGGAGGGCGCGGGGACGTACGCGGTGGCCAGCCAGGGCACGGCCGCGCGCGGGTCGGCGTCGACCACGGCCGCCGTGTAGAAGCCGGAGACCGCCCGGGCCGCCTCCACCTCACGGGTGAAGCGGACGCGGAAGAGCTGGTCCTCGGCGAGCTCCGTACGGACCGTCTTGATCGCCACCCGCCGGCCCGAAGCCGAGCGCGCGAGATAGACCAGCCCCATGCCGCCGGCACCCAGCCGTCCCAGCACCTCGAACGGCCCGATCCTGCGCGGATCGTGCTGCGTCAGCTGATCCACCACTCTGCCTGCCACCTCCCCGTACAAGCCGCGCCACTCACATGTGTACGCGACCCCGTGCAGCGTCTCACCACCGCACCGCCATGGCGGCACGCAACCCTGATTCTTCCTGGCCGGAGGCCTGGTTGCGAACCCAGGGTCAAATGGGGTGTCTCACATCAAAGCGACATCATCTACCGCCCGGGCCGCTCCATGATGGCGAACGACGCCCCTTGATTGTCGGTGACGACGGCCACTTTTCCGTACGACGTCTCGAATGTCGGCGCCTGAACCCGCCCACCGAGACGGCTGACCGTCCCGAGGACGGCCTCGCAGTCCTCGACGCCGAAGTGGACGAGAAAGTGCGGCGGCATCTCGGCGGGGAACACGTCGGAGACCGGGGCGCGGCCGAAGTCGGGGTGAGCCTCGGAGCCGAAGAGGGCGTCGTGGAAGAGCCCGCCGTAGAAGGTGTTGGCGGTCTCGGTGTCCCGGGCGTACAGCTCGGCCCAGGCGAAGGTGCCGGGCTCGTGCCGACTGCCGAAGCCCTGGTGACTGCCGGGCTCCCAGAGGGCGAAGACGGCCCCCTCCGGGTCGGTGACCAGCGCGGACGTACCCAGGTCTCCGACCGGCATGGGGGCGGTGATGACCTGTCCGCCGGCCGCCCAGATCCGGTCGGCGAGACTTTCGATGTCCGGGGTGGCGAAGTACACCGTCCACACGGTGGGCATCCGGCCGTCCGTCTTGTGGGCGAGGGCCGCGACCGGCTCATCCCGGCGGTACGCCCACACGGAACCCCCGTGGGCGTCCTTGAACGTCCACCCGAAGAGCTCACCGTAGAACCGCTTCCCGGCGGCCACGTCGGGAAGCTGCGCGTCCACCCAGCAGGGGATGCCCTCGCCGTATCCCGTTCCGTCTGCGGATGCCCTGTTTTCGGCCATACCGTCAAAGTAACGGCGACGCACGCACCCCGCAGGACCAGGCACACCCGTCTCCCGGGCCCCGTGCACCCCATTTGCAGTCGGCCGAATCGCGCTCCGATCACCCCTCGGTAAGCTGACGGCATGACAGGACAAGTGCGTACCGTCGACGGCCGTGTGGCCGGTCGGCGTGGGCAGGCGACCCGGCAGAAGCTGCTCGACTGCCTCAGCGAGATGCTCAGCTCTTCCCCTTACCGGGACGTCAAAGTCATCGATGTCGCCCGGAAGGCGGGTACTTCACCCGCGACCTTCTACCAGTACTTCCCGGACGTCGAGGGAGCCGTCCTGGAGATCGCCGAGCAAATGGCCACCGAGGGCGGCCAGTTGACCGAACTGCTCGCGGGCCGCTCCTGGGTCGGCAAGGCAGGCTGGCAGACCGCGCAGGAACTCGTGGACGGTTTCCTTGAGTTCTGGCGCCGGAACGACGCCATCCTGCGCGTGGTCGACCTCGGGGCCGCCGAGGGCGACAAACGCTTCTACAAACTCCGTATGAAGATCCTCAATTCGGTGAACAACTCCCTCGCGGACGCGGTCACCGAGCTGCAGTCCAAAGGCAGGGTCGACAAGGACGTCAACCCGGCGGCGGTCGCCGGTTCACTCGTCGCGATGCTCGCGGCGGTCGCCTCGCACCAGAAGGGCTTCCAGACGTGGGGCGTCAAGCAGGCTGAACTCAAGCCGAATCTGGCGCTGTTGGTGCACCTGGGCGTGACCGGGAAGAAGCCGACGAAGTAGCTCGACTTCCCTTCCGGGTTCCAAGTCCTGTCAGGCAGGCGGTTGTTCACACGGGTGGACGGCCGCCTGTCGTGCGTTCACTTCCGTACGATCCTGAAGAGCCGTATCTCCCGCTCGACCCGTGCCTGGTAGGTGGCGTACGGCGGCCAGAAGGCCAGCGCGGTCTTCCATACGGCCGTCCGCTCCTCCCCCGTCAGCAGCGTCGCCGTGACCTCGATGTCCCGGCCCTTCCAGCTGATCGTGGCCTCAGGGTGGGCGAGGAGGTTGGCGGTCCAGGCGGGGTGGCCGTCGCGGCCGAAGTTGGAGCCGATGAGGATCCAGGTGCGGCCGTCGTCCTCGGGCATACACGCGAGCGGGGTGCGACGGGGCAGCCCGCTCCTCGCCCCCGTCGAGGTGAGGATCACCCCCGGCAGCATCTGGGCGCTGAGCAGGACCTTCCCCCGGGTGAGCCGGTGCACTGCCCGGTCCAGGGCCGGAATCACATGCGGCGCGATCTTGGCGAAACCACGCGTGGACGACACCCGCTGCACGATCCGCTCGCCGATCACACCGACACCTCCGCCCGCGCGAAGAGCCGGGCCGCCTCGGCGGCATGGGCCCGCAGCCGGTGCGCGGGGCCGAAGAGCAGCTCGTCCCCGGCGGCGCGCTTGAAGTACAGCTGGGCCTCGTGCTCCCAGGTGAAGCCGATGCCCCCGTGCAGCTGGATGCCCTCGCCGGCGGCGGTGCGCAGCGCTTCGAGGGCCTGGGCCAGGGCGAGACCGCCGACCCGCTGTTCCTGGCGGGCGGTGGCCCAGGCGGCGTAGTAGGCGGCCGACCGGGCCGCCTGGAGCTGGACGTAGACGTCGGCGAGCCGGTGCTTCACGGCCTGGAAGGACCCGATGGCCCGCCCGAACTGCTCCCGCTGTTTCACGTACTCCACGGTCCGCTCCAGCGCGCGGTCGGCAGCCCCGACGGCCTCACAGGCGAGGACGGCGGCGGCGGTGTCTCCCACCCGGGCGAGCGCACCGAGGACGTCGGTGTCGGCCCCGAGCAACTCCGCCTCGACGTCCCGGAGTTGGAGCCGGGCCTGGGGGCGGGTGGCGTCAAGGGCGGTCTGCCGGGTGCGGACGAGCCCGGGGGCGTCACCGGGGACGAGGAAGAGGAGCGTACGGGAACGGGCGAACCCTCCGGCGTGCGCGGCGACGAGCAGGAGACCGGCGCTGTGCCCGTCGAGGACCTGGTCGACCTGGCCGTAGAGCCGCCAGACGGAGCCGGGGGGTTGGTCCACAGGTCGCGCCTGTACCCCACCCGCACGTCCTCCGCCCGCCCACTGGGCCCTGTTGTCACAGGTCAGCCCCAGCGCGGAACCCGGCGGCACAGCCAACGCCATGGTCAAGTCACCCGAGGCGATCCGGGGCAGCAGATCGGCACGCTGGGCTTCCGTACCCAAAGCCGTCACCAGCGGCGCCGCGAGAACCGCCGTCCCCAGCAACGGCGTGGCCGCCAGCGTGCGTCCCGTCTCCTCGCAGGCCAGCGCAAGCTCGGTCACCGAGCACCCCACACCGCCGTACACCTCGGGGAGCGCGAGTCCCGGCAGGCCCAGCTGTTCGGCGAGGACCCGCCACAGCGCGGGGTCATGACCGGTGGGTGTGTCCACCGCGGCCCTCAACTCCCGTGGCCCGCACCGCTCCTGCAGCACTACGCGGAGCGCCTGACGGATCTCGTCCTGTTCGGCGGTGAAGCGAGCGTCCATGGCCCCGGCCCTTCCCTCCCGATCTGACGGTCCGTCATATTAGGAGGGCCCGCACCAGATGCACAGAGGCAGGAGCCCCCTCATGAGCCCCGGCAGCCGGAAAGTCGCGATCACCGGTGTGGCACTCTCCGACTGCGGCCGCGTGGACGGCACGACCCCCTACGCCCTGCACGCGCAGGCCGCCCGCCGCGCGCTCGCCGACGCGGGACTGGAGCGAGGGCTGGTCGACGGTCTCGCCTCGGCCGGCACCGGCACCCTCGCCCCCGCCGAGGTCGCCGAGTACCTGGGCCTGCGCCCCACCTGGGTCGACTCGACCTCGGTCGGCGGCTCCACCTGGGAGGTCATGGCGGCCCACGCCGCCGACGCGATCGCCGCGGGACACGCGAACGCGGTGCTGCTGGTCTACGGCTCCACGGCCCGCGCCGACATCAAGGAGGGCCGCCGCACCGGCACCCTGTCCTTCGGCGCCCGCGGCCCGCTCCAGTTCGAGGTGCCGTACGGCCACACCCTGATCGCCAAGTACGCAATGGCGGCCCGCCGCCACATGATCGAACACGGCACGACGATCGAGCAGTTGGCCTCCGTCGCCGTACAGGCGAGGGCGAACGCGGCGCTCAACCCCGAGGCGATGTTCCGCGACCCGATCACCGTGGACGACGTCCTGTCGGGCCCGATGATCGCGGACCCCTTCACCAAGCTGCACTGCTGCCTCCGCTCCGACGGCGGCGCGGCGGTGCTGCTCGCGGCCGAGGAGTACGTACGGGACTGCCGTACCGCTCCCGTCTGGGTGCTCGGCACCGGCGAGTACGTCTCGCACGTCAGCATGTCCGAGTGGCCCGACTTCACGGTGTCCCCGGCAGCGGTGAGCGGACGGCTGGCCTTCGAGCGGGCGGGAGTGCGCCCCGAGGAGATCGAACTCGCCCAGATCTACGACGCCTTCACGTATATGACGCTGGTGACCCTGGAGGATCTCGGCTTCTGCGCGAAGGGCGAGGGCGGTTCCTTCGTGGAGAAGGGACGACTGCGGGTCGAGGGCGGTGACCTGCCGGTGAACACGGATGGGGGCGGGCTGTCCGCCCAACACCCCGGAATGCGGGGGCTGTTCCTGCTCGTGGAGGCCGTACGGCAGTTGCGCGGGGAGGCCGGGGCACGGCAGGTGCGGCGGCGGGACGGGTCGGCGCCGGGGCTGGCGGTGGCGTCGGGGACGGGGGGGTGGTTCTGCTCGTCGGGGACGGTGGTGCTGGGGCGTTAGCGCACGACGTGGTGCTGGGGCGTCAGCGCACGACGTGGTGCTGGGGCGTCAGCGCACGACGGTGACGACGGCCTTGTCGTTCGACGTGTCCGGGTCCCGGCGGCCCAGGTCCCACGGGCTGGACGGGTCCTTCTCCTGAAGGCTCAGGGTGCCCGATCCCGGTGCGCCGAGTTCGGCCGTGAACTCGAAGGAGCGGCTCTCGCCCGGCTTCAGGTCGGGTATGTCGCAGGTGTAGGTGAAGTCTTTGTTGTCGCAGTACGGCTGGTAGACGCCGTCGTCGTACTCCTCCATGGGCTGCTTGACCACCTTCAGCCCGAGGGGCGGCTCGAAGACCAGCTGGGCCGTGCGGCCGGCGTCGGCGGGGCCGTCGTTGCGGACCTTGATCTTGAAAGTGCGCCGCGTGCCGGGAGCGCCCTTCAGCTCGACGTCGGAGACCTGGTAGTCGGCGTGGGTGTCGACGACGAGGTTGGTCTGCCCGCCGCCCGCGACGAAGGTGCCCCCGGTGTCGCTGGTGGGCTCGGCCTCCAGGGTCGGTCCGTCGCCGGTGTCGCCGCCCTCCGGGTGGGTGTCGTACTGCCCGGGGCCCATGTCCAGGGCCCAGACGTCCCGGCCGTAGGAGGGGTACATCCGGGTGCGGGGGACGCGGAATCGCGGGGCGGGACCGACGACGAGGGTCTCCCCCGGGTCGATCGTCACCTCCGGGAGCTCGCACACGGCTATGTGGCCCTTGCCCAGCTCGGGGTAACGGCAGTTGCCGTACCGCTGGGCGAACGCCGTCCCGTCAACGCTCATCTCGATGCCCAGGCCCTTGACGGGCACCTCGCCGGTGTTGCGCACGACGAGCGGGGAGACCAGCTCTGAGCCGGGCCGCAGGAGATCCTTCCGGTACTCGGGCGCCACCGCCTCGACGACCGGCTCCCCTACGACGAACCGGGTCCGTGCGGTGAGCTTCTTGCCGTCCTTCGTGGTGTACGTGAAGCGGACGACGGCCGTGTCACCGGGTTTCGCGCCCTTGACGGCGTACGGCTGGGCGCGCGCGTTGTCCGCCCAGTTGCTGTAGTCGCCGTTGACCTCGCAGGTCAGATGGGCGGAATCGCCTTCGCAGGGACCGTACTTCTTCAGCCGGACCACGTCCCGCCCGTCAGGAGCCACGTCCACCGTGAGCCGGCGGACCCCGGGCTTTCTCCCGTCCTCCGCCATCACGTGAAAGGGCATCTTGTCCTTCGGGCCGGTCTTGTCACCGTAGGGGCGCAGGTAGTAGAGCTCGGGGGCGGTGAGGGAGGAGTGCGCCGCCGCCCCGGAGTCGCAGGCGGCGAGGGACGCGAGAAGGAGGACGCCGATGGCGCCGACTGACGTACCGGACAGGCGATTCACCGTATCCCCTCCCTGTGGCGGCCGAAGTAGCCTGCACTGTACGGCCTTGACCGTATGGCGTTGACTCGCGAACAACTTGAACAGTTCCTGGCCGGACTCGACCGGTGGCTGACGTCCGACCTCGGTACCGTCTGAGGCATGGCAACGGATCTTCACGAACTGCTGAGGTCACTGCGGGTGTGGAACCCGGAGGTCACCTCGCTGCCCTCCTTCGACCCGTCCGGGGCGCCCGCGACCCCGCTGAAGCTCTTCACCACCTGGTTCGCGGAGGCGGTGGCGGCCGGGCAGACCGAGCCGCACACCATGTCCCTCGCGACGGCGGACGCGGAGGGGCGGCCGGACGTACGGACCGTGATGCTGCACGGCGCCGACTCCGACGGCTGGGCCTTCGCGAGCCACTCCCACAGCCGCAAGGGAGGGCACCTCGCGGTCCGGCCGTACGCCGCTCTCGGCTTCTACTGGCCGGTGCTCGGCCGGCAGGTGCGGGTCCGGGGACCGGTGACCGCGGCGCCCTCCGAGGAGGGCCAGGCGGATCTGCACGCCCGCTCGACCGGCGCGCTGGCCGCCGCGCTCACCGGGCGGCAGAGCGAAGTCCTGGGCTCGCTCGGAGAGTTGGCGCGGGCGTCCGAGGATGCCTGGGAGCGGGCGCAGCGGGAGCCGGGGGCACCCGTCCCGACCTGGACGCTGTACCGGCTGCTTCCGGACGAGGTGGAGTTCTTCCAGGGGGACGAGCGCAGACGACACGTACGACTCAACTACCGCCGCATTGCCGAGGGTTGGCATCAGGAACTGCTCTGGCCCTGAAAGTCGCACACCGCGAAGTCCGCCACCGGTCGGTAGCCGATGCGCTGGTAACCGATGCGCTGGTAACCAGGAGCGCCGGCCCCCGAGAACAGGGCATTCCGCACCTCACTCCGCCGAATAATAAAAGTCTTGTTAAACTGAGCCCATGGCTACCTCCCCCGCTCCCGGTGAAGGCCCCGTCCGCCCGGTCTCCGTCTCCCTCCATGAGGGCACCATCGCCGCCCTCAGAGAGCGCACCGGCAAGCGGGGCATGTCGGCCTACGTCGAGGCCCTCATCCAGCGCCAGCTGGAACGCGACCGACTGCGCGAGCTCATCGACGACGCCGAAGCCGAACACGGCCCGGCCGACCCGGCTGCGGTCGAGGCCAAACGAGCCGTCCTGCGCGGCGACGCGGCGGGCTCGGCGGACACCGCGTGAGCGGCACCCTCGTTCTCGACTGCGAGGGACTTTCCCAGCTCGTACGGCGTTCACCCGAACTCACCGAGTGGCTGGCCGCGGCTGAGGCCGAGGACATTCGGGTCGTCATGAGCTCGGTGACGCTCGTCGAAGCGCGCGACCCGAAGATCAATCAGGCACGCTTCGACTACGCCGCCTCCCGGGTGAACATCCTCTCGCCCACCGAGGCCATCGCCGATCAGGCCAGCAGGCTCCTCGCCGCCGCCGGTCTGCACGGACACAAATACGCCCTCGATGCGATCGTCGCCGCAACGGCACTCGCGTCACCCGCCCCCGTGACCGTCCTGACCTCGGATCCCGAAGATCTCACCGCCTTGTGCGGCCCCGGAGCACGCGTCATCAAGGTCTGATCCGGACAGAACCGTCAGCGTGGAACCTCGGCCCCTGATGGCTCCGCATCCGTCGCCAGCCGCGCATGCAGGTGCATGTCCCGGAACTCGTCATGGCGGCCCGCCTCGAACATCGCGCCCCTCAGCGTGCCCTCGTGGCGGAAGCCGCAGCGTTCGGCGACGGTGCAGGAGGCTCCGTGGCCGAGGGCGTGGCCCAGTTCCAGGCGGTGCAGGCCGAGGTCGGTGAGGGCCCAGTGGGCTGCGAGGCCGAGGGCGCGGGTGGCCACGCCCCGGCCGCGGGTCTCGGGCAGCACCCAGTAGCCGACGCGGGCGGTGCGGAAGACGTGGTCGATCATGTTGACACCGACGTGCCCGAGCGTCGTACCGCTCGACTCGTCCGTGATCCGGTACGACGCGCTCGTGCCCTGCGCCGCCTGCTCGGCCCTGCGGCGCATGGCGGCACGGGCGCCGTCGAGGTCGTGGATCAGGGTGAGGGGGGTGTTCCAGCGCCCGAACTCGGGGTCCTGCGTGGCGCGCAGCCAGTCCTCCACCTGGGGGTCGGATTCCGGGTCCCAGGCGCCCAGACGCAGGCCGTGGCCTTGGAGTGGGGTGAACGGGCGCATGAGGTGCTGATCGTCGACGTCGGTCATCCACCCATTCAAACCGCCGCGGTCGCCCCACGCGGCCTGAATTTCGGCCCCTGTCCGGGACGGGCGGTACGCGATCGCGAACATCGTCGTCGGCCATCACGCCCTCACCCCGCCGACACGGAGCCGCACAGCCTGACTTTCGATCCCTCCGCCCGGAAAGACCCCCTCCAGCCCCAGGCCATGACCGTACGGATCCGGGAAGGGCCTACGCGATCGCGAACATCAACCTCGGCCATCACGCCCTCACCCCGCCGGCACGGAGCCCCACGGCCTGAACTTGGGTACGCCGTCCGGAAAGACGGCCTCCAGCTCCAGCCCGGCCCGCAGCTCCTCGTGCGCGCAGTCGACGATCTCCGTCATCATCCGGGGTCCCTCGGCGAGGTCGACCACGGCGGCGACGTACGGGGTGCGGTCCCTGAAGGGCGGCAGGTCGTTGCGGTGGACGACGGACCAGGTGTGGAGGGTCGCCCGGCCGGTCGCCTCGCACCAGGAGACGTCCTCGCTCCAGCAGTGCGGGCAGAACTCGCGGGGGTAGTGGTGGATTCGGCCGCACGAAGAGCAGCGCCTGAGCAGCAGGCCGCCCCGCGCCGCCGCGTCCCAGTAGGTGCGGGTGAAGGCGTCCGTCTCCGGGACGTCGTGGCGGGCGCTCACGAGAAGAGGCCCAAGGCGGCGTCCAGCGACCACGTCTGCCACGACATCCCGAACAGGGCAACCAGCGAGATGAGGGCCATCATCGAGTTCTGCCCCTGCTCGGCCCAGTCGTGGATCATCAGGGTGAAGTAGAGGACGTTCAGGAGCAGCCCGCCCACCAGGGCCACAGGGGTCAGCAGGCCCAGTATCAGGCCCGCGCCCAGGGCGAGTTCGGCGTAGGCGACGACGTACGCCATCGTCCTCGGGCGGGGTGCGACCACCACGTCGAAGCCGCTGCGGACCGGGGCCCAGCGGTGCTTGGCGGCGATGTCCGCGGCCCAGGTGATGCCGCCGCCCTCGAACCACGTTCTCTTGTCCTTGTGCCGCCAGCTCTCCAGCCACCAGAGCCCGAGCCCTATGCGCAGGACGGCCAGCCATTGCGCGCCGGTCAGCCAGATCGTGTCCATGAAATCTGACGGTACGTCAGATCCTGGGGCCCGGAAAGACCGCGTTCCCGGTAAGAATCCATGAGACAAGACTGTGTGCTTCCTGAGAAGCTATGGGTCCCCAGTGAATACCCCGGGATTGTTGGCAATTTTGTCGAAGCCCCGGCTACGTTCGTTCCCGCCAGCGAAAACGCCTAGGGAGCAAACCGTGAAGCACAGGGCAATCAAGCGCAGGAACGTCGTCATCGGCATCGGTGCGACAGCGGGGGTCGCGGCCATCGGCGGCATCGCCCTGAACGCCAGCGCGTCGACCGACAGCTCCTCCGCGAGCGGTGACGACACTCTCGTCTTCGACCCCGAGGCCTACACGAAGCTGACGACGACGGTCACCGACACGGAGGGCACCGAGCACTCGGTCACCTACCACTTCTGGAAGGCGATCACCTACGTCTCCAAGCCGGTCGACGAGACCTACCAGTCGCTGAACGTCAGCGTGCCGGTCGAGATCGACGGCACAGCGGTGGACGCGAGCGACGCCCCGATCCTGTTCGCGAACTCCGTCGGCGGCTACATGCCGTCCTCCGTGGCGGACGCCACCGGCGTCGGCGGCGCGAGCGCGGGCGGCGGCGCTCCGAGCGGGGCGCCCACCGCGAGCAGCTCCGCCTCGCCCTCCGCGAGCGCCTCGGCGCCGGGTGCCAACGGCAACACCAACGCCACCGGCGGCGCCATGAACACCAACCAGCTGCTGGCGCTGGCCGCCGGGTACGTCGTCGTCGAGCCCGGCGCCCGCGGCCGTACCCTCAAGAACTCCGCCGGCGAGTACTACGGCACCGCTCCCGCCGCGATCGTCGACCTCAAGGCGGCCGTGCGGTACGTCAAGTCCAACAAGGGCCGCATCCCCGGCAACGTCGAGCGGATCGTCTCGGCCGGCACCAGCGCGGGCGGTGCCCTGTCCTCGCTGCTCGGTGCCTCCGGCGACAGCCCGATCTACGACAAGTACCTCAAGGAGATCGGCGCGGCCGACGCCTCCGACGCGATCTTCGCGACCGGTGCCTGGTGCCCGATCACCGACCTGGAGCACGCCGACGGCGCCTACGAGTGGAACTGGGGCACCAATGACCTCAGCACCGGCAAGCAGGTCGACCAGACGGTGTCCAAGGAGCTCCAGTCGCAGTTCGCCGAGTACCAGGCGAAGCTGAAGCTGCGCGGCCTGAAGGGCTCCGGCTTCGGCACGCTGACCGCGCGCAACTACGACGACTACCTGGTCACGCAGTACCTGGAGCCCTCGGCGACCACCTACTTGGCCGCGCTCTCGGACTCCGCCCGCGAGACCTATCTGGCCGCCAACACCTTCATCACCTGGAAGAACGGCAAGGCCGGCTTCACCTGGGCCGACTTCCTCACCCACGTCGGCGCCCGCAAGAAGGACGCGCCCTCCTTCGACGCCTGGGACCTGTCCGCGGGCGAGAACAACGAGTTCGGCGCGGGTACGACTCTCAGCCGCCACTTCACGGCGTACGGCGCCAAGAACGACTCCACGGGCCTGTCCACCCAGCGCGTCGCGAGCGACATCCCCGAGAAGCTCGACCTGATGAACCCGATGTACCACCTGGTGGAGAAGGTCAACGGGAAGCGTTCCAAGCACTGGTGGATCCGCCTCGGCACCAAGGACTCCGACACCTCGCTGACGGTCTCCGCCAACCTCGCCGCCCGCCTCGACAACCTCGGCGACGACGTGAACCACCTCTACTACTGGGACCAGGGTCACGGCGCCAACACCGACCCCGGCGACTTCATCACCTGGATCGCCAAGGTCACGGGTTACAAGAAGGCCAAGAACAGCAAGTAACTCCCACGAACGCAGCCCCCGGTTTCCCGTCAGTTTCCGGCCGCCGCTGCCCGGGCGTCGAGGCTCCGCATCACGCGGACCCGGCGCCCGGGGCGTTTTCTGTGTGGGCTACGTCACGCGACCCACGCACTTCTCCTACATGCGTGATCGATCCGCAACCAATTCCGGGCTTGACCGAGACCCATCAACGCGCCGCCTGATTACGCTCGCGCTCATGGCCGACTCCGCACCCGACCCCGAGTCCGACCCCGCCTCTGCCTCTGCCTCCGCAGACCGCCCCGACCAGCCCGACCGTCCGGTGTACGTCGTCGGCGGCGGCCCGGCCGGGCTTTCCGTCGCGTACGCGCTGCGCGCCCGGGGTGTCCGCGCGGTCGTCCTGGAGAAGTCAGAGCACATCGGCGCGTCCTGGCGGCGCCACTACGACCGGTTGCACCTGCACACCACCCGTCGCCTCTCGGCCCTGCCGGGCCTTCCGATGCCCCGCCGCTTCGGCCGCTGGGTCTCCCGCGACGACGTGGTGCGCTACCTGGAGAAGTACGCCGAGTTCCACGAGCTGGAGACCGTCACCGGCGTCGAGGTCTCGCGCGTCGAGCGCGCCCCCGACGGCACGGGCTGGCTGCTGCACGCCACCGGCGGCCGCGAACTGACCGGCGCAGCGGTGGTCGTCGCCACCGGCTACAGCCACACCCCGCGGCTGCCGGACTGGCCGGGCCGCGAGGGATTCAAGGGCGAGCTCCGGCACGCCGGCGAGTACCGCAACCCGGAGCCCTACGCCGGCCAGGACGTCCTCGTCGTCGGCGTCGGCAACACCGGCGCCGAGATCGCCGTCGACCTGGTCGAGGGCGGCGCCGCGCGGGTACGGCTGTCCGTGCGCACCGTGCCGCACATCGTCCGCCGCTCCACGGCCGGTTGGGCCGCCCAGTACACGGGCGTTCTCGTACGACGGCTGCCGGTCGGCCTCGTGGACCGGCTGGCCCGGCCGATGGCGAGGCTCAGCGTGCCCGACCTGTCCCCGCACGGCCTGCCCCGCCCGGACACCGGCCTCTACAGCCGGGTCAAGGAGGGCGCCATCCCGGTCCAGGACGTCGGGCTCATCGACGCGATCCGCAAGGGCAGGGTCGAGGTCGTGGCCGCCGTCGAGGGCTTCGAGGGCGGCGAGGTCCTCCTGGCGGACGGCACCCGTATCGACCCGGACGCGGTGATCGCGGCCACGGGGTATGCCCGCTCGCTGGAGGGTCTCGTCGGCCACCTGGACGTCCTCGACCCGCGCGGCCACCCGGTCGTCAACGGCTACCGCGCCCCGAAGAACGCCCGGGGCCTCTACTTCACCGGCTACGTCACTCCCATCAGCGGCACCATCCGAGAAGTGGCGATCGACGCCGAGAAGATCGCGAAGGCCGTGGAGAAGGACTGCGGGGACAGGCTCTCGCGGCTCCCCGTCTGACGCGGAGAGCCTCAACTCGGTTCACCAGCGCTCCTGTTACATGTGTGAGAGATGTGACAGGAGCGTTGTCGTGTGCCGTCGCGCGGGGCCAGAATGTGAACACTTCTCATGTTCTAGCTCCACACTCTCTCCACTACGGAGGACGCACGTGGCACGCGAAAGACAGCTCCCCCCGCTCCCCCCGCATTCCCGGCTCTCCCGGCGCTCCCTGCTCGGCGGTGCCGCCGCGACGGCCGGTGCCGTGACCCTCACCGGCACCGCCGCCGCTCCCGCCTCCGCCGCCACCCGTGACGTGGACGTCGCGATCGTCGGCGGCGGCCTCGCCGGGCTCACCGCCGCCCGTGACCTGGTCGCGGGCGGAAAGACGGTCGCCGTCCTGGAGGCCCGCGACCGCGTCGGCGGCCGGGTGCTCAACCTGTCCCTGGCCAACGGCGGTGTCACCGAGGGCGGCGGCGAGTTCATCGGCCCCACCCAGGACCGCATCAAGGCGCTCGCCGACTCGCTCGGGGTGGGGACCTTCGCCACCTACAACACCGGCAACAACCTCCTCTACAAGGACGGCAAGAAGACGCCGTACGCCACCGACGGCGTCCTCGGCTCGGTCCCGCCGATCGACGCGGCGGGACTCGCCAACGCGGCCATCGTCCAGGCCTCCCTCGACGACATGGCCAAGACGATCCCGGTCGACGCGCCCTGGACCGCCGCCAAGGCCGAGGAGTGGGACCGGCAGACCTTCGAGACCTGGTTGCGCGCCAACGCCGTGATCCCGTCGGCCAAGTTCCTCCTCGACGTGGCCTGCACCTCGATCTTCTCGGCCGAACCCCGGGAACTCTCCCTCCTGTTCGTCCTCTTCTACATCGCCGCCGCCGGCAACGAGACCAACGTCGGCACCCTGGAACGCCTCACCGAGACCGCGGGCGGCGCCCAGGAACTGCGCTTCGTCGGCGGCTCCCAGCTGGTGCCGATCAAGCTCGCCGCCACGCTGGGCGACCGGGTGGTGCTGAACGCGCCGGTGCGCACGATCACCAAGTCCGGCTCGAAGTACGTCGTCACGGCCGACGGCGTCACCGTCACCGCCCAGCGGGTGGTCGTCGCCGTACCGCCGCCCCTCGCGGCCCGCATCACCTACGACCCCCTCCTGCCGGCCGCCCGCGACCAGCTCACCCAGCGCCTGCCGATGGCCTCGGTCGGCAAGGCGATCGCCATCTACGACACCCCGTTCTGGCGGGCCGACGGCCTCAACGGCCAGGTCGTCAGCGACACCGGGGTCATCAGCTCCACCTTCGACAACTCCCCGCCCGACGCCTCGTACGGCGCCCTGATGGGCTTCATCGAGGCCGACGAGGCCCGCAAGTACGACGCGGCGAGCGAGGCGGAGGTCAAGGCGGCCGTCCTCAAGGACTATGTGACGTACTTCGGCTCGAAAGCGGCCTCCCCCACCTCCTTCGTCCTGCAACGCTGGAACAACGAGGCCTACACCCGCGGCGGCCCCGTCTCCATCGCCGCGCCCGGCGTCCTGACCCAGTACGGTTCCGCCCTGCGCGCGCCGGTGGGTGGCATCCACTGGGCGGGCACGGAGACCTCCCTCCACTGGAACGGCTTCATGGACGGAGCCGTCCGCTCCGGCGAGCGGGTGGCCAAGGAGGTACTCGCGGTGCTGTAGTCAGCGCCTCAACTTTGCCTGCACGCCCGTTCCTGACACAGCGTCAGTTCTGTAATCTGACACTGCGTCAGTTATTCACGCTGTCACACAGGAGCGGGCGGACCGATGCTTGGATCAACCCACGGCACCCTCACCACCGACTCCCGCCGGGCCCGGGTCATCGCATGCGGCGAGCAGCCCGGGCCCGCCGTCCACGGCAGGCCGGCCGAGGTCGACGACCTCGACGTCGGCGGCAGGCCGCTGTATGCCGACGTCCCCGATCTGGACCGCTTCTTCCAGCCGGAGTCGGTCGCGGTGATCGGCGCCTCGGACGCCGAGGGCCGCCCGAACACCGGTATCACCCGGCAGTTGATCGACTGGGCGGCACGGGTGGGCGCCCGGCTGCACCCGGTGCACCCGACCCGCCCGGCCGTCTTCGGCATCCCCTGCCTCACGTCCGTCGCCGAGCTGCCCGAGCAGGTCGATCTCGCCGTCCTGCTGGTCGCGGAGCCCCTTCCGGTGATCGAGCAACTGGCCGAGGCCAAGGCGAAGTTCGCGGTCGTCTTCGCCTCCGGGTTCGCGGAGACCGGTGAGGAGGGGGCGGCGGCCCAGGAGCGTCTCGCCGCCGCGGTGGCGGAGTCCGGGATGCGGCTGCTGGGTCCCAACACCAACCTGAACGCCTTCTCGACGTTCCGCGAGGATCTCGACGGTCCCGGCATCGCCCTGATCACCCAGTCCGGGCACCAGGGCCGCCCGGTCCACGCCCTCCAGGAGCTCGGCATCCGCCTCACCCACTGGGCGCCGACCGGCAACGAGGCCGACCTGGAGACCTCCGATTTCCTCTCCTACTTCGCCGAGCGGCCCGAGGTCGGCGCCATCGCCTGTTACCTGGAGGGCCTGAAGGACGGCCGCTCCTTCCTGCTCGCCGCCGACCGCGCCGCCCGCCGCAAGGTGCCGGTGGTCGCGGTCAAGGTGGGCCGCACCGAGACCGGCGCCCGCACGGCCGCCTCCCACACCGGCAAACTCACCGGCGCCGACACGGTCGTGGACGCCGCGATGCGGCAGTACGGCGTGATCCGCGTCGACGGCCTCGACGAACTCCAGGACACCGCAACCCTGTTGGCCCGCGCGAGGCCGCCGCGCGCCGAGGGCGTCGTCGTCTACTCGATCTCGGGCGGCACCGGCGCCCACTTCGCCGACCTGGCGACGGAGGCGGGCCTGAAGCTGCCCGCCCTGTCACAGGCCAAGCAGGCCGAACTGCACCAGTGGATACCGGAGTTCCTGAGCGTCGCCAACCCCGTGGACAACGGCGGGCATCCGGTCGGCGACTGGCGCGGCCGGAAGATCATCGACGCGATCCTCGACGACCCTTCCGTCGGGGTGCTGATCTGCCCCGTCACCGGCCCCTTCCCGCCCCTGAGCGACCGGCTGGTCCAGGACCTGGTGGACGCGGCCGAGCAGACCGACAAGCTGGTGTGCGTGGTGTGGGGCTCGCCGGTCGGCACCGAGCCGGCCTACCGTGAGGTCCTGCTCGGCTCCTCCCGGGTGGCCACCTTCCGCACGGTCGGCAACTGCATCACCGCGGTCCGCGCCTACCTCGACCACCACCGCTTCGTCACTGGCTACCGCTCCCCCTTCGACGAGGCCCCACGCACCCCCTCACCCTCCTTCCGCAAGGCGCAGGCACTGATGCGCCCGGGCCAGCAGCTGAGCGAGCACGCGGCGAAGCAGCTGCTGCGGGCGTACGGGATCCGGGTGCCGCGCGAGCAGCTGGTGACCAGCGCGGCGGCGGCCGTACGCGCGGCCGGCCTGGTGGGCTACCCGGTGGTGATGAAGGCGTCCGGCGCGAAGATCGCCCACAAGACCGAGCTGGGCCTGGTGAAGATCGGCCTGACCTCGGCCAGCCAGGTCCGGGACGCCTACCGGGAGTTGACCGACATCGCCCGCTACGAGGACGTCCCGCTGGACGGTGTCCTGGTCTGCCAGATGGTCGAGCGGGGCGTCGAGATGGTCGTCGGGGCCGCGCACGACGAGCTGTTCGGCCCGACGGTGACGGTCGGGCTCGGCGGGGTCCTGGTGGAGGTGCTGCGCGACACGGCCGTACGCGTGCCGCCCTTCGGTGAGGAACAGGCTCGGGACATGCTGGACGACCTGCGTGGACGGGCCCTTCTCGACGGGGTCCGGGGGCGGCCCCCCGCGGATCTCGACGCGCTCGTGGAGGTCGTGCTCCGGGTGCAGCGCATGGTGCTGGAGCTCGGGGACGAGCTCGCGGAGCTCGACATCAATCCGCTGATGGTGCTGCCCAGGGGGCAGGGCGCGGTGGCGCTGGACGCGTTGGTGGTGTGCCGGTGAGCGAGGTGGAGCACACGGTCTCCGGCCAGGTCTCGTACCTCACCCTCAACAGGCCCGAGGCCCTGAACGCCCTCACCCCCGGCCAACGCGACCGGCTCATCGAGCTGTTGGGAGATGCGTCCGGCGACCCCGACGTGCGAGCGGTCGTCCTCACCGGAACCGGGCGCGGCTTCTGCGCGGGGGCGGACCTGCGGGGCGGTACGACCGCGGGAGACCCGGTCCCCGGTGACGTGACCCGCGTGATCCGCCTCGGCGCCCAGCGTCTGATCGCGGCCGTCCTCGACTGCGAGAAACCCGTGATCGCGGCGGTGAACGGCACCGCGGCCGGCATCGGCGCGCATCTCGCGTTCGCCTGCGACCTCGTCCTGGCCGCCGAGTCGGCGAGGTTCATCGAGGTGTTCGTACGCCGGGGCCTGGTCCCCGACGGCGGCGGCGCGTACCTGTTGACCCGCCTCCTGGGCCCCCGGCGAGCCAAGGAGCTGATGTTCTTCGGCGACGCGCTCTCCGCCCCGGACGCCGAGCGCCTCGGCCTGGTCAACCGGGTCGTCCCGGACGGGGAGTTGGACAAGACGGCCCGCGAGTGGGCGGCCCGTCTCGCCACCGGACCGACCCGCGCCCTGGCCCTGACCAAGCAGCTCGTCAACGCCTCCCCGGACACCGACCGCGCCACGGCCTTCGCCGCGGAGGCCGCCGCGCAGGAGATCAACATGACTACGGCGGACGCGAAGGAGGGCGTGGCGAGCTTCGTGGAGCGCAGGAGTCCTGAGTACCGGGGGCGTTGAGGGGCGGGCCCGACGGACCCCTTCCCATCTGACACACCGTCAGCTTCAATGGTGAGTGTGATGGGACAAGCAGGAATGGCGGAAGCGGCCGTCCGCTATCTCAGGTCAGGCAAGGCCCTCTCCGTAGAGGCGCTGCCCCGCCCGGAGCTGCGGTGCGTCCGCGAGGACGAGCGGGCGCCGGTCGATCAGGGCGAGTTCCGGCGCGTGCTGGGCAACTTCGCGAGCGGGGTCACAGTGATCACCGCCCCCGGCACTCCTCCCGCCGGCTTCGCCTGCCAGTCCTTCTCCTCCCTCTCCCTCGACCCACCGCTCGTCGCCTTCATGGTGGGCCGTACGTCCACGACCTGGCCCCGCATCGCCCACGCGGGCGTCTTCTGCGTGAACGTCCTGAGCGCGGACCAGGGCGAGCTGTGCAGGGCCTTCGCGGTGAGCGGCGCGGACAAGTTCACGGGTGTACCGCACGCACCGGCCCCGGCGACCGGCTCGCCCCGCCTCGACGGCACGCTCGCCTGGATCGACTGCACGATCCACGCGGTGCACACGGGCGGGGACCATCTGATCGTGGTGGGGCGGGTGGAGGCGCTGGGGACGGGCGAGGCCGCCGACGGACCGCTCGTCTTCCATCGGGGGCGGTTCGGCCGTCTGGAGAGCTGACGGCCAGGGTCACACCGCCGTCAGCCGCCACAGGGAGACGACCTCCGCGGCACGGGCGGCGTGCAGAGGGTCTCCGGGGTCGGCGGCACGCGAGTGGCGGGGCCTGGTGTCGATACGGCCGACGACCCGCAGGCCCGCCGAGTCGATGGCGGCTCGCAGCTCGTCCCCGGTGCGCAGACCGACGCGTTCGGCCAGGTCGGAGAGGATCAGCCAGCCCTCACCGCCGGGTTCGAGGTGCGGGGCGAGTCCCGACAGAAAGCCGTGGAGCATGGCGCCGTCGGGATCGTAGACGCCCTGTTCCAGCGTCGAGGTGGGCCGGGCCGGGATCCAGGGCGGGTTGCACACGATCAGCCCGGCGCGCCCTTCGGGGAAGAGCTCCGGGCCGGTGACGCGAACGCGCTCGGCCAGACCGAGGCGCCGCAGGTTGTCGTGCGCACAGACACGCGCGCGGGCGCTGAGGTCGGTCGCGACGACCCGTTCGACACCACGCCGGGCCAGAAGGGCGGCGAGGACGCCGGTTCCGGTTCCGAGGTCGAAGGCGGTGCGAGGAACGAGCCTGGGCAATGGTGCCTGGGCGACCAGATCGACGTACTCGCCCCGGACCGGCGCGAACACCCCGTAGTGGGGACGGAGTCGGGCGCCGAGAGCCGGGATCTCGACGCCCTTCGCTCGCCACTGCCTGGCTCCGAGCACGCCCAGCAACTCGCGGAGGGAAATCGCCGTACGACCGCCGGGCGGGGGACCGTAGGCCTCGGCGCACGCGCGACGTACGTCAGGGGCGCGCCGCAGGGCCAGTGCGTGGTCGTCCTCCAGCACGACCAGGAGGCGGCCGAGCACGCGGGCGCGGTGGGCGCGGAAACGGCGCTGAAGGCGGAAGGTCTCGGCCGGGGTGCGGCCCGGCGACGGGGTCTTGCGGTCGACGCGGCGCTCCATGGCGCGCAGCAGCCCACGCGCGTTGTGGAAGTCGCCCCGCCACAGCAGACCGGTGCCTTCGCAGGCGAGTCGGTGGGCGGTGGCGGCGTTCGTCCGGTCGTCGACGACGATCACCCGCCCGGGCGGCGGGAGTTGGTTCTCAGAGTGCCAACGGGCGGAAAGGCTCTGTCGATCCTCGGTCCAGAGGACCGTGGAGGAGGCGGACACTGCATGCTCCTGGGGTTCGTGATCCGACGTGGGCGAGCACGAGGACCACGTCGCCGAGAACCATGCCGAGTGTCACGAACGTCCCTTTCCGTTCAGGTGGGTTCAGGATACGGCCAGGACGGGGGCCGGGGCCGGCCTGCGGCGGATCACCAGGGCCATCAGCGCCGCCGCCGCGCACAGCGCGCCCGAGGCGTACCAGACCATGTCGTAAGTGCCGAAGACGTCACGGATAACGCCGCCGAGGACGGCGATGAGGGCGGCGCCGACCTGGTGGGAGGCGAGGACCCAGCCGAAGACGATCGCGCTGTCGTCGCCGTACTGCTCGCGGCACAGGGCGACGGTGGGCGGGACGGTGGCGACCCAGTCGAGGCCGTAGAAGACGATGAAGAAGAGCATCGGCGGGTGGACCGAGGGGGCCAGCAGCATGGGCAGGAAGAGGAGCGAGATGCCGCGCAGGGCGTAGTAGACGGCCAGCAGACGGCGGGGTTCGAAGCGGTCGGTGAACCAGCCGGAGGCGACCGTGCCGACCACGTCGAAGACGCCGATGACCGCGAGCAGCGAGGCGGCCGCGGTGACGGGCATGCCGTGGTCGTGGGCGGCGGGCACGAAGTGGGTCTGGATCAGGCCGTTGGTGGAGGCGCCGCAGATCGCGAAGGTGCCGGCGAGCAGCCAGAACGGGCCGGTGCGGGCGGCCTTCAGCAACACCGCGATCGCTCGGCGGGCGGCTCCGGGCACCGGCTCCGGCTTCGGCACGAACTCCTGGGCGCCGTACGGCCGCAGGCCCACGTCGGCCGGATGGTCGCGCAGCAGCAGCCAGACGAAGGGCACGACCGCGAGGGCCGCCAGCGCGACCGTGATCGCCGCCGGGCGCCAGTCGTGCCTCTCCACCATCCAGGACAGCAGCGGCAGGAAGATCAGCTGGCCGGAGGCGGAGGCGGCGGTCAGGAGGCCGGTGACCAGGCCGCGCCGCGCGGTGAACCAGCGGTTGGTGACGGTCGCCGCGAAGGCGAGGGCCATCGATCCTGAGCCCAGGCCGACGAGCAGGCCCCAGTACAACATCAGCTGCCAGGCGGCCGTCATCCACACGGTCAGGCCCGAACCGACCGCGATCACGGTCAGCGCGACCGCGACCACCCGCCGTATGCCGAAGCGGTCCATCAGCGCCGCCGCGAAGGGCGCGGTCAGGCCGTACAGCGCGAGGTTGACGGAGACGGCCGCGCCGATGGTGCCGCGCGACCATCCGAAGTCCTCATGCAGGGGATCAATAAGGAGGCCCGGCAGGGAGCGGAAGGCGGCCGCGCCGATGATCGTCACGAAGGCGACGGCGGCGACGAACCAGGCGCGGTGAATGCGAGAAGTCGACTGCTTTTCCGTGTGGGCTGCCGGTACGGCGGCTTCGGTTGTCTGGGTCACGACATTGAGCTTCCGTCCTGCGGCTTCCCGGATCCATTGGCCCGAAGGACAGCATTCGTTAGGATCGGGCCATGCGGGCTGCGCGGGACGCACCACCACGCGGTCAGGCCGCCAAGGCACGGACGAGCATCGTGCCCACGGACCGGTCCTTCGGCGGGTCGATCAGAGCCACGTACATGTCGGAGAAACCGTGCCCTGTCAGGATGCGCCCCCACTCGTCCGGGGTGCGGTCGTGCCGAAGTCCGGCTCTGGCAGGCCTTGGCCCCTGGCTGCCCGGAGGCAAATGCGAGAAGGCCAGGATGCCGCCCGGCGCCATGCGCGAGTGAATCAGCGGGAGCAGGGTGTCCGGATCGACGAACCACACGGCACCGAAGATCGAGAGCACGACATCGAACGTCTCGTCCGTCTCGCTCAGCAACGCCGTCGCCTCCGCCGTACGGAACTCAAGGCCCGGCAGATGACCCCAGTGCTCCCGCGCGACCGCCTCACGGGCGGGGGCGATGTCTACCCCCAGACCTGTCGCGCCAAGCGTCACGAGGTGCGCGAGGTTACTGCCGCTCCCTGAGCCGAGTTCCAGCACCCGGCGCCCGGCCATGGGACCCAGAACGCTCTCGTTCGGCCCGTGATCGGCGTACTGGGTCCAGTTCAGCCAGGTCGTATCGCCCATGGCGTTCACGGTCCTGCGTGGCTTGCTCCCGACCGCGTACCTGTCCCAGGACTCAGCCAATGACATGTGGTGATCCTTCCGGCAAGAGGGGCCCGCCCCCAACGTACGAGGACAGGCCCCAACTCACGTGCTGCTCACTGCTACTTGGGCGAGTCGTGGCACCCGGCGTGGCACTGATTGCAGTCGGCCGCGTTTTCCATGCCCCACAGGTCGGATTCGATATCGAACCCGGCCGCTTTGATGGCCTTGATCGTCTGCTCCAGGACGAGCGGGCCGCCGGTCTTGAGGTCGGGGCCGTCCCGCCTCGCCTTGTCGTCGCTGACGCACTGGACACCGGCCGTCGTCCCCGGAAGCTCCGGAACGTGGTGGATGTACCGGCCGAAATGCCGGTTGGTGAAGTGGTGGTACGGGATCGAGTCGAGCATGAACGAGTGCCATGCCTCGTCCACCTGCTTGGACGGGCCCATGAGAAGGTCCGGGTTCTCGCCGCACGTGACCAGGTAGGCGATGGCCTGTCCGAACTTGGCCTCTGCCAGTTCGCGCGTGTTCTCCGGGTTGCGGAGGAGGAGGGCCACCTCCCGCTCCCACACGTCCGGGGTGACGTACGCCTTCGGGTCGCGGATCACTAATGCCGTGCTCATGCTGGCTCGCCTCCACGTGATGAGGGTTCCGTGGTGCTCCGGTTACGTCGTCCGCCCGCGCACTTGGGACACAGGCACGGCGGCATCAGGCCAGTGGCGAGGGGCTCCCCGCCCTCACCCTCGTACAGGGTTCGTGGCTCGGTCCGAGTGCCGTCGGCTCTCACGGTGTAAGCGCTGATGTGGATGGACATGGCGACCATGTTCCGGATCGGTCGCGGCCACTGCGGCGACGTTCAAGGCGTCCCTCAAGCGTCAAGTCGACGTCGACCCGAGGGCGTCAAACCGGTGTCATTGGAGGCGCGGCGTAGCTACCCTCGGATCATGACGACCACGGCCGAGCGTGAGCGAATCCCCAACGACGTGCTGACCTCCGTACGCAAGTCGATGAACCTGAGCCAAGACGAGTTCGCGCAGGGCCTGCGTCGCGCGGGCGAGGAGCTGGGGGAGCCGAACGACGCCTCCAAGCGACTCGTGCAACGCTGGGAGTCCGGGGAGACCCGGACGTGCCGCCCGCTGTACGCACGGGCGCTGAAGCAGTTCACCGGCCGCACCCCCGAGTCGCTGGGGTTCGCGATCCCGATGGCACGTGTCCGCTCAGACGGTGCAGGAGGCCACGACATGGAGGCTGGGGAAGCCGGCACGGCTGACGCTGCCACGAGCCCGGAGCCGGAGCCGCAGAGCGAGTACGCGGGCATCTGGCTGTCCCGGTACGAGTTCTACTCGTCCAGCCGTGACGAGACGTTCGACTGCAAGCACCACGTCGTGATCGTCCAGCACGGCAACCGGCTGACAGCCCAGAGCCTGCCAGGAGCGTCGACCAACCCGGACAGTCCGTTGTCTCTGGATCTCACCGTGGACGGGAACGTCGTCACCGGCGCGTGGACCGAGCAGACGGCGGCCGACGGGTACTACCAGGGCGCCCGGTACCACGGTGCGATTCAGCTGCTCATCGAGCCGACAAGCCGACGCATGGCGGGCAAGTGGGTCGGGTTCGGCAAGGACTTCGACGTGAACACAGGTCCGTGGGAGCTGCGCCTACTCGACCGGTCGACGGGCCGCGCGAGCATCGAGCGGTACTCGACCACACCAGAGTGAGGGATCAGCGCGCTCTCCTTGCAGGGAAGCGGTTGGCCCGAAGGACAGCATTCGTTAGGATCGGGCCATGAACCGTGACCGTCCTGCCCCCGGCGCCCCGGAGTTCCGCCCGCATCGCGTGGTCGTTCTCGCCATGGACGGTGTGCTCCCCTTCGAGCTGGGCATTCCGCACCGGATCTTCGGCCGCCCCAAGGACGCCGAGGGGCGTCATCTGTACGACGTCGTCACCTGCTCGATCCGCCCGCCGGGCCCCGTGCGGACCGACGCCGACTTCGCCATCCAGGTCGAGCACGGCCCCGAGGCCCTGGCCACGGCCGACACCGTGATCGTCCCGGCGTCGTACGAACTCGGCCCGGTCTTCGAGCAGGGCGTGCTGACCGGCGAACTGACCGCCGCCCTCGCCCACATCCGCCCCGGCACCCGCCTCGCGTCCATCTGCACCGGCGTCTACGTCCTGGCTGCCGCCGGTCTCCTCGACGGCCGCCCCGCCACCACGCACTGGGCCGACTCCGACCGTCTCCAGGAGCTCTTCCCACAGGTCAGGGTCGACCCGGATGTCCTGTTCATCGACGACGGTGACGTCCTGACCTCCGCGGGCGTCGCCGCCGGGCTCGACCTGTGCCTGCACATGGTGCGCCGCGACCACGGCACGGCGGTCGCCAACGACGTGGCCCGCCGCACCGTCGTACCGCCGCACCGGGACGGCGGACAGGCGCAGTACATCCACCGGCCCGTGCCCGACCCGCAGCAGTCGACCACGACCTCGGCCCGCGCCTGGGCGCTCGGCCGACTGCACGAGCCGATCCAGCTGCGGGACATGGCCGAGCAGGAGGCCATGTCCGTACGCACCTTCACGCGCCGCTTCCGGGAGGAGGTCGGTGTCAGCCCCGGCCAGTGGCTCACCCAGCAGCGGGTGGAGCGGGCCCGGCACCTGCTGGAGTCCACCGACCTCTCCGTCGACCAGGTCGCCCACGACGCGGGCTTCGGCACCGCCCAGTCGATGCGCCAGCACCTACAGACGGCCCTCGGGGTCACACCCACCGCGTATCGCCGTACGTTCCGGTCCGGGAGCGGAGGCGTCGACAACTCCGCCAGGGGCTACGACGACGTCGGCGCCCTGAGCTGAACCCCGCCTCCGGCGCACCTCGCCCCACCACCCCACCCCCGTCAGCGCGAGCGTCAGCACCACCCCGGCCAGGATCGCGTGGGACGGCACCGTGACTCTGAGCAGGGCACCGGCGAGCGAACCCGTGGCCGCGTAGCCCGCGCCCGCCGCCGCGTACATCACGGAGTAGCCGGCGGCCAGCGCGCCGGGCGGAAGCGCGTCGCGCAGGGCGAGGTTGCGGGTGAGCAGCGCGCCCACCTGGAGCAGGCCGCCCACGGCGAGCGCGGCCGCGATCCCGGCGGTGTTCGGTATCAGCGCGACGAGGGTGACGCAGATCGAGGTGCCGCACATGAACACGACACTGCGGGTGTGCAGCAGGCCGGGCCAGGTGCGCAGGCCGTAGAGGAACGCCCCGAGTCCGCCGCCCACCGCCAGCCCCGTCAGCATCGGGCCGGACCAGCCGACGGAGATGCCCCGCTGTTCGAGCAGGGCCGGCAGCGCCAGTTCGGCGAGGCCCAGCAGGCTGAGACTGGCCGCGCCCGTGACGTACACCGGCCAGGCACCGAGCAGCAGCCGGGGCAACGACGACCCGGCGTCCCACGCCCCATCGACCGGGTCGTCCGCCTTCCAGCCGCCCGGCAGCGGCCACAGCCCCGCGACCGAGGTCGCCATCAATCCGGCGGCCAGCAACAGCGGGACACGCGGCGCGACTCCGAGGGCGAGGCCGGTGACGGCGGCCGGGGAGACGGACCAGATGACGGAGTTGAGCATGGACTCGGTGGACAGCGCCTGCGCGACGGCCCGCTCCGGAACGAGCTCGGTGAGCAGCGCGCGCAGACCGCCGGTCGCCGCGGCCGGGGCGGCCCCGGCGACGAACGCGAACGCGCCCAGGATCAGGGAGTTCACGTCGGGAAGCAGCCCGAGCCCCGCGAACCCGGCGGCGCCGACCGCGAGCCCCGAGGCCAGGTGGGGCCTGGGACGCTCGGGGCGGAGCCGCATCCCGAGCACCGGGGCACCGACGATCTCACCGATCACGTACACCGCCGCGAGCACCGCCCCCAGCGCATACCCTCCCGGTCTCTCGCGCACCAGGAAGACGAGGGCGAGCGGAGCCATCGCCACCGGCATACGGGCGCCGACGGACGTGCAGGCCCAGACCAGGACCCTGGGGGTGGCGACGTCGCGGTAAGTCATGCGCCGAAGCTAGGGCCCGGCACTGACATCGCCCCAATGGTTTTCCAGGCCCTGTGGAAAACTCCGTACCGGTGGCTCAGAACGTGAGCACTCCCCGAGCCACCCGCCCCGCCTCCGCGTCCCCCACCGCCTTCTCGAAGTCCTCGATCGGATACGTCTCCGTCACCAGTTCGTCGAGGAACAGCCGCCCCTGCCGGTAGAGCTCGGCGTACAGCGGGATGTCCCGCTGTGGCCGCGACGACCCGTACCGGCAGCCGAGGATGGCCTTGTCGAGGAACATCGACGAGACGACGAAGGACGCCTCCGCGCCCGCCGCCGGCATCCCCAGCAGCACCGCCTGTCCGTGCCGGTCCAGCAGGTCGACGGCGGCGCGCACGAGTTCGACCCGCCCGACGCACTCGAAGGCGTGGTCCACCCCGTGCGGCAGCAGTTCCCGCACGCCCTCCACCGAGGTCAGGAAGTCGGTCGCCCCGAACTGCCGGGCCACCGCCTCCTTCGCCGGGTTGGCGTCCACCGCCACGATCCGCAAGGCCCCTGCGATCCGCGCGCCCTGGATGACGTTGAGCCCGATCCCGCCGGTCCCGATCACCAGCACACTGTCCCCGCGGTCCACACGGGCCCGGTTGAGCACCGCCCCCACCCCGGTCAGCACCCCGCAACCGATGAGCGCGGCGGACGACAGGGGAATGTCCTCGGGAATGCGCACCGCCTGTACGGCCTTCACCACGGTCCGTTCCGCGAAGGCGGAGTTGCTCGCGAACTGGAACACCCGCTCCCCGCCCCGTGAGAAGGGCTTCTGAGGCCGCCCGATGGCCTTACGGCACATGGTCGGCCGCCCCCGGTCGCAGTCGGCGCAGGCACCGCAGTTGGCCAGCGTGGAAAGGGCCACATGATCACCGGGTCCGACGTGCGTGACCCCCTCCCCCACGGCCTCCACCACACCGGCCCCCTCGTGCCCGAGCACGACCGGCACCGGAAACGGAATGGTCCCGTCCACCACCGACAGATCGCTGTGGCACAGCCCGGCCGCCGAGATCGCGACCAGCACCTCACCGGGCCCCGGATCCCGCACCTCCAGATCGTCGACGACCTGGATCTGCCTCCCGTCGAACAGCACGCCGCGCATCAGACCCCCTTGGGTTCCCTGGGCAGACCGAGCACCCGCTCGGCGATGATGGTGCGCTGGACCTGGTCCGAGCCGCCGTAGATGGTGTCGGCCCGCGAGAACAGGAACAGGTGCTGCAGATCGTCGAGTTGGTACGGCGCGGAGGAGGACCATTCCCCGGGTCCGACCGCGGCCCCGGCCCCCCGCACGAGCATCGCCAGCTCCCCGAGCCGCTGATGCCACCCGGCCCACAGCAGCTTGGCCACACTGGCGGCCCCGGCGTCCCCGGAACCCCCCAGCGTCCGCAGGGCGTTCCACCGCATGGTCCGCAACTCGGCCCACTGCCGCACGAGCAGCGTGCGTACGACGGGATCGGCGATCGCGCCGGTACGTACGGCGATCTGCACCACCTGAGTCAACTCCTGGGCGAACCCGACCTGTTGGGCCAGCGTGGACACCCCCCGCTCGAAACCGAGCAGGCTCATCGCCACCCGCCAGCCGTTCCCCTCACCCCCGACGACATGCTCCACGCGCGCGTGCGCTCCGTCGAAGAACACCTCGTTGAACTCGCTGGTCCCGGTCATCTGCCGGATCGGCCGTACCTCGATACGTCCCGGCTGATCCATGGAAACGAGGAGGAAGGACAGCCCGCGATGCCGAGTCGACTCCGGATCGGTGCGGGCGAGAACGAAACACCAGTCCGCTTCATGCGCGAGGGAGGTCCAGATCTTCTGCCCGCTGATCCGATACGTCCCGTCCTGGCCCCGCGTGGCCTTCGTGCGCACCCCGGCGAGATCGGACCCCGCCCCGGGTTCGCTGTACCCCTGACACCAGAGCTCGTCCCCGGCGGCGACGGGAGGAAGAAAGCGAGCCTTCTGCTCGTCGGTACCGTGCGCGAGAAGGGTGGGCGCGAGCAATTTCTCCCCAATGTGCCCGGACCGCGCCGGCGCCCCCGACCGCGCGTACTCCTCGGCCCAGGCAACCTGCTGGGTGAGCGTGGCGGTCCGGTTCCCATAACCGCCTTCGGCCCAACCAAGCCCGATCCACCCGGACTTCCCAAGGGTCCGCTCCCACGCACGCCGATCCTGAGAGCCATCGACATGACTGGAGAGCCATTCCCGCACCTCGGACCGGAACGCATCATCCTCAGCGGCGAATCCAAAGTCCACAAGGGTCTCCTCTGAACACCGGCCCCGCTGTCCCACCCAGGGGCGCGGGGAACTGCGCGATCAACCACGAACTACCCGCACCCGCCAAACAACCGCACCCCCAACCCACTAGGCGCCCGGCCCCGAAAGCAACGGCATCGGATCCACTCCCACACTCCCCGGCAAGAACTCCGCGATCCGATCAGGCGTCCACCCGCCGGAGGCATACGCGGCACGCAACTCCCGAGGCTGCGCCCACACCGCGATCTTCGGCCCCGCCACGGTGTACACCTGCCCGGTGATCTCCTGAGCCCGCGAGGACAGCAGGTAGACGACCATGGCGGCGACATCCTCCGGCTCCCCGATCTCTGCCAGGTCGAAGGGAACGTTCGCCGACATCCGCGTACGAGCGACAGGCGCCACCGCATTCGCGGTCACCCCGTACTTGTGCAACCCGAGCGCCGCACTGCGCACCAGCGAAATGATCCCCCCTTTCGCCGCACTGTAATTGGCCTGCGAAAACGACCCCTGATGGTTCCCACTGGTGAACCCGATCAACGTCCCCGCCCGCTGTTTCCGCATCACGGCCGAGGCCGCCCGGAAAACGGTGAACGTCCCCTTCAAATGGGTCGCGACAACCGGGTCCCACTCGTCCTCGGTCATGTTGAACAACATGCGCTCGCGCAGAATCCCGGCGACACAGACAACACCGTCCAGCCGCCCGTAGGAAGACAACGCGGTGTCGACGACCCGCTGCCCACCCGCCATCGTCGAGATGTCGTCGGCCACGGCGACGGCCTCACCCCCGGCCGCCTCGATCTCCTTCACCACTCCCGAGGCGATCTCGCTCGCAGGAGACGCCCCGTCGATCGAGACGCCGTAGTCGTTGACGACGACCCGCGCCCCCTCGGCCGCCGCGGCCAGTGCGACCGCCCGCCCGATGCCCCGCCCCGCGCCCGTCACGGCGACGACCCTGCCTGCCAAGAAGTTCCCCATGCCCGGCCCCTTCCCGCGGTTTCTGACGGACCGTTAGATTTTATGACCCGTCAGTTGTGCGGACACAAGCCCCGGGGAGGGCCCGATGTCACTTCCGGCCGCGTTCCACGACATCGCCAAGCGCGTGAACAACTGGGGCCGTTGGGGCGCCGACGACGAGATCGGCACTCTGAACCTGATCACCGACGAGGTCGTCCGCGAGGCCGCCGCGACCGTCCGCACGGGCCGCCGGGTCCCTCTCGCGCTCCCCCTGAAGCAGGACGGCGTACAGACCGGGATGATGCCCGGCCGGGTCAACCCGCTGCACACGATGGTGCAGATCAACCAGGAGATCTTCGGCCCGGGAACGGTCGCGTGCAGCGACGACGCGGTGACCATGGGCCTGCAGGCCGCCACCCACTGGGACGCCCTCACCCATGTCTCGCACTCGGGCCTGCTCTACAACGGCCGCCCGGCCGGCACCATCACCCCGCACGGCGGCGCCGAGTTCAGCGGTATCGACAAGGCGCGGCACATCGTCTCGCGCGGGGTGCTCCTGGACGTGGCGCGCGCCCTCGGCAAGGGCCGGCTCGACGGCACTCACGCCGTGACCCCGGAGGACCTGGAGGCGGCCGAGGAACTCGCGGGCACGCGCGTGCGTGCCGGTGACATCGTGCTCGTACGGACGGGGCAGATCCAGGTGTATCTCGCCGGGGACAGGGAGGCGTACGCCTATCCGTCGCCGGGCCTGTCGGTCCGTACCCCGGAGTGGTTCCACGCGCGCGACGTCGCCGCGGTCGCCAACGACACCCTCACGTTCGAGATCTTCCCACCCGAGATCGAGGACCTGTGGCTGCCGGTGCACGCCCTCGACCTGGTGGAGATGGGGATGCTGCAGGGCCAGAACTGGAACCTGGAGGAGTTGTCCACAGCCTGTGGAGAAGCGGGCCGCTACACGTTCCTGCTGTCGGCGATGCCCGAGCCGTTCGTCGGCGGCACCGGAACCCCGGTGGCCCCGGTGGCCGTTCTGTGAGGAGGTCGGCCGGCGGCGCGCAGGCCCGCCCCGAGCTCGGCATCGCGCGCCGCCGTCATCGACTCCCCTCCACCCCGGGGGAATCGACACCGCGTCACGATCCACACTCGTCGAGGACTTCCGTCACCGAAGCCCTCGTCGTCCCCTCACGGCGAATCGCTGACACCAGCGTGATCAATCGAACACAATGCGTCAACACCCGTACGGGGATTTATCACTTACGACCTATTTGTCGGAGCCGCGCACCGATGCATCTCCCAGCGCGCCAACACACCACGGTGCAGGGGGGACGGTGGTTTCTGCGACCATGCGCCGGTCACACCGCCTCGAACGCCAGCCCTTCGTATGCCGAGGCCTCGATGCCGTACACCTCGGTACAGACCTCGCTGCCCTTCCGGGGCTGCTCGCAGCGGTCCAGTTCGCACCAGATGCTCTTTCCGGCGCCCTCGGGGCTCCAGCCCCAGCGGTCCGCGAGACCGTCGACGAGGGCGAGACCGCGGCCGCCGGTCGCGTCGCCGTCCACGCACCGCGGCACCGGCGCCCGGCCGCTGCGGTCGGCCACCTCCAGGCGCACGGTGGCCGACTCCGCCTCCGCACCCGGCAGGGACAGCCGCAGGACGGCCGGACGGCCGGTGTGCACCACGGCGTTGGTGACCAGTTCGGACACGAGCAGGACCAGGGCCTCGGCGAGCGGTTCATCGGCCCCTATCCCGGACCCGGCGAGCCGCGAGCGGGCCCACCTCCGGGCCCGCCCCACCTCAGCGGGGTCGGGCCGGATCTCCAGCTGCACTTGAAGCACCTGCACCGCTCACACCATCCGAACCGGCGGGCACATGGGCTCGCGCCTCACGAGGGCCACGATCGTAGCCATTTTTTGCATGACCAGAACAACAGCCGAAGCCGGGGTCACAGAACGTGAATCCCTTACGAGACAGCATGGTTGACGTACAGTCACGCCAACAAGCGCTTCGGGCATATTCCAGCGCGAAGGAGTACTCGTGCGGGATACTGTGCGACGCTCGCCGCGGGAAGTCGAACAGGCGCCGGAAGCAGGCCCTTCCACCCTGCTAGCAGCAGCGCGCATCGCCGGGTCCGGGGCCGCCCCATCGGCAACACCGGCATGGCTCATGCTCCGAACCACTCGCATCTCACACAAGGTACCGGAGCGGGCCGCCGACTCCAGGACGTGACGAGTCACACATAGGACACAACCAGATATCAACGCTCCGTGATTCCGGTATGCCACAATCCGCGACATCGCTCCGTACGCTCCCGAGACCGGGCAGGCCGTGGACGCCTCAGGCCAACAGATCGACGGCGAGCAACTCCTCACTCTCCGCACTGCCGCCGCCCCGCCGGGCCCGCACCCAGGCCCGCTTCAGATGCAGCTGCACCTCGCACTCCCAGGTGAACCCCATCCCGCCATGCACCTGAAGACAGTCCCGGGCGCCCCGCTCGGCGGCCTCGTCGGCCAGCAGCCGGGCCGCGGCGATGTCGGCAGGGTCCGCGGTCACGGCGGCCGCGTACACCGCCGCCCTGGCCGTCTCCGCCCGCACCAGCATCTGCGCGCACAGATGCTTGACCGCCTGGAAGGCCCCGATCGGCTGCCCGAACTGCGTCCGTGTCCGCGCGTGTTGCACCGCGAGCTCACACGCGCGCGTGGCGGTCCCGAGCTGCTCTGCGGCGGTGAGAAGCAGGGCGACGGGGTCGGCGGCACGCGCGCGTGCTCCGGGCACCCGGTGCAGCGGTGTCAGCGGATCCACCGACTTCAGGGGTACGGCCCCGGCGGCATCCCCCCGGACGACGTCTGCCTCGTCCAGCCACTCCACGAGCCCGCCCCGGTCGACGTCGGTCACGACGACCTCCCCCTCGGCGGCCCCGTCCACCACACCCGCCGCGAGGTGGGTCGCCACCAGCGGCCCGGTCAGCAGCGCCCGCCCGGCCTCCTCGAAGACCAACACGGCTTCGGGCAGCCCGAGTCCGACCCCGCCATCCGCCTCCGGCACCCGCAGCGCGAAGAACCCGGCGGCCCCCAACTCCCGCCACAGCGCGCGATCCAGCCCAGACGAATCCACAGCGGCCCGCAGGGCTTCCCCACCGAACCGCCGAGCCAGCAACTCCCGCACACCAGCCTGCAAGGCCCGCTGATCCCGGGTCAGTTGAAACCGCATGTCACAGCTCCTTCTCAAACGCGGGCCGCGGTGCCACCCGGCGAACCACCTCAAGCCGCACTCACCGCCCCTTCGGCAGCCCAAGAATCCGCTCGGCCACGATGTTCCGCTGAATCTGCGAGGTCCCGGCCGCGATGGTGTACGACAGCGAGGACAACCGGTCGAGCACCCAGGGCCGTTCGAGGTCCAGCGACTCCGGGCCCAGGACCTCAGCCGCCGCGTCGTACAACTCCTGGCGGGCATGCGAATACCTCAGTTTGAAAACCGAACCCCCCACCCCCGGCACCCCACCACTCACCTCCGCCTCACTCACGTTCCACTGCGTAAGCCGCCACAACGCCCGGAACTCGGCGTTCAACCGCCCCAGCCGACGCCGAAGCACCGGATCGTCCCAGCGCCCGTTCTCCCGTGCCGTACGGGCGAGTTCGCCCAGCACGCGCCGGCAGGCGACCACCTCGCCGACGAACGCCGTCCCACGCTCGAAGGACAGCGTCACCATGGTCACGCGCCAGCCGTCGTTCTCGGCCCCCACCCGGTTCGCGACCGGCACCCGGACCTCGTCGAGGAACACCTCGGCGAACTCGGCGGACCCGGCGAGCGTCCGCAAGGGGCGCACCACGACACCGGGCGCGGACATGGGCATCGCCAGCCAGGTGATCCCGCGGTGCTTCGGAGCCTCCGGATCCGTCCGGACCAGCAGCTCGCACCAGTCGGCCACTTCGGCGTGCGAGGTCCAGATCTTGGAGCCGGTCACCACATAGTCGTCGCCGTCCCTACGCGCGCGCGTGCGCAGCGCCGCGAGGTCGCTCCCGGCGTCCGGTTCGCTGAACCCCTGGCACCACACCTCCTCGCCGCGCAGGATCGGCGGCAGCCAGAGTTCCCGCTGCTCGGGCGTGCCCTCGGCGGCGATGGTCGGCCCCGCGTGCAGCAGCCCCACGAACCCGGCGCCCACATAGGGCGCGCCCGCGGTCTCGGTCTCCTCCAGGAAGATCAGCCGCGTGGTCGGCGAGGCGTCCCAGTGCACATGCGCGTACCCGGCGTCGTACAGCATGCGCTGCCAGCCGAGGTCGTAGGCCCTGCGCCCGGGCCAGTCCTCGGGGGACGGCTTCGGCGGCAGGGTGGGGAGCGCCTTGGACAGCCACTCGCGCAGCCGCGCCCGGAACTCCTCCTCTTGCGGCGTGTACGCGAGATCCATGGCGGCACTCCACATCTGATAACCCGTCAGATACCGCTCGCATCGGAAGGGTAGGTCTCCCACCCCTGGACCGACAAGGCGTCCCGCCCTACGCTCTGGCCACGATCTGACTACCCGTCAGCTCCACAAGGGGGCCGCCGTGACCGACACCGCCCACGCGCTCAGCGCATCCCGCACCCTCTGGGACCTTCTCGCCCGCCGCGCCGACCTGACCCCCGACCGCCCGGTCCTCCTCCAGGACGACCGCACGCTCACCTTCGGCGGCCTGTGCGCGCGTGCCGAGCGGGTGGCGGCCGGCCTGTACGACATGGGCGTACGCCCCGGCACGGTGGTCGCCTGGCAGCTGCCCACCCGGATCGAGACGGCCCTGCTCTCCTTCGCGCTGGCCCGTCTGGGCGCCATGCAGTCGCCGGTCATCCCCTTCTACCGGGACCGCGAAGTCGGCTTCGCCCTCAGGGAGTCGAAGGCCGAGTTCTTCGCGGTGCCGGGCGTCTGGCGCGGCTTCGACCACACGGAGATGGCCCGGCGACTCGGCGCGAAGGGCGTCTTCGAGGCGTACGACGACCTCCCGGACGGCGATCCGGCCGTCCTGCCCGCCCCGCCCGCCGACGGCACGTCCGTGCGGTGGATCTACTGGACCTCGGGAACCACCTCCGACCCCAAGGGCGTTCTCCACACGGACCGTTCGCTGATCGCGGGCGGCTCCTGTCTCGCGCACGCGCTGCGGCTGACGGCGGACGACGTGGGGTCGATGGCCTTCCCGTACGCGCACATCGCGGGCCCGGACTACACCGTGATGCTGCTGCTGTACGGCTTCCCGGCGGTGATGTTCGAGCACTTCGCGCTGCCGGACGCGCTGGAGGGCTACCGGAAGCACGGGGTGACGGTGGCGGGCGGTTCGACGGCGTTCTACTCGATGTTCCTCACCGAGCAGCGCAAGCGGCCCGGCGTTCCCGTGATTCCCTCGCTACGGCTGCTCGCCGGTGGCGGGGCGCCCAAGCCGCCAGAGGTCTACCACGCCGTCGTACGGGAGCTGGGGGTGCAACTGACGCACGGGTACGGCATGACCGAGGTGCCGATGATCACCATGGGGGCGCCCGACGACACGGTGGAGAACCTGGCGACGACCGAGGGGCGGCCGCCGGAGGGGATGTCCGTGCGGATCGTGGACGGGGAGGTGCGGCTGAAGGGGGAGGCCGTCTGTCAGGGGTATCTGGATCCGGCGCAGACGGCGCAGGCCTTCGACGCCGACGGATTCCTGCGCACCGGCGACCTCGGACACGTGACCGCCACCGGCCACCTGGTGCTCACCGGGCGGCTCAAGGACGTGATCATCCGCAAGGGCGAGAACATCTCGGCGAAGGAGATCGAGGACCTGCTGGCCGCACATCCGGGCGTCGGGGACGTGGCGGTGGTCGGACTGCCGGACGCCGAGCGCGGGGAACGCGTGTGTGCCGTGGTGGAACAGCCCGAGGGGGCCGAGAAGTTGACCCTGGACGCCGTGACCGCGTATCTGCGTACGGAAGGGCTCTCCACGCACAAGCTGCCGGAGCAGCTGGAGGTGGTGGACGCCCTCCCGCGCAACGAGACCCTGCGGAAGGTCCTGAAGTACAAGCTCAGGGAACGCTATTCGGGGACGGTGAAGTAGCGCGCGAAGGCGGGCACGATCTCGGCCTCGCCGACCTTGCCGTCGCCGTCGGTGTCCAGAGTGGCCGCGGCCGCCTGCGCGATGTCCTCGCTGACGCCCAGGATGCGCAGCACGCGCGCGGTGTCCTCGACGGTGGCGCGTCGGTCGCCGTCCTGGTCGGCGACGTCGATCGCGGCGTGCAGGAAGGGTCGGGCGATCTCGGCGAACCGGTCCGGGTTGTCGCGCAGCCGCTTGAGCGCGCCGTTGACGAACTCGTCGCGGGTGATCCGCTGGTCGCCGTCCCGGTCCGCGATCCCGGCCATGCCCTGCCAGAACGCCTCCGCGCCGGCGTACAGCGCCTGCCCCTTGTCGGAGCGTGCCGCCGTACCGAACTCCGTGAGCAGCGCCTTGGCCGCCGTGTTGAAGTCCTCGCGGTCGATGTAGCCGTTGCCGTCCTGGTCGAAGGTGGCGAACCGGCCGGCGATCCTGCTCTCGTACTCGCTGCTGACCATGTCTTCTCGGGCCGCCTCACATCACATCGGGTGCATCTCGCACGGAGCGTACGACGAGAGCGTCGCCCAGGGGGCCGGAAGGCGGTGCTTGTGCCAAGACCGGGTGAATTTCGGGACAACGGTGTGGCAGTCGGGGTGCCCCAGGTCACAGCCGTGCGGACACAAGGGGGTAGGGGTGCCGGCCTCAGGCGGACAGTGGTCCCGCCTCCGCGTCGGTCGCCGAGTCCAGGTCCGGGTGGACCTCGAACAGGCGGCGGACACCCAGGGCGCCGAGGACGCGGTTGACGTGGGAGCCCTCGGCGGCGCCGCGGTCCGGGAGGATCAGGCGCAGATCGCCCCGGCAGGAGCGGATGAGGCGGCGGGAGGCTATGAGCACGCCGACGCCGCTGGAATCACAGAAGTACACCTCGGAGAGGTCGAGGACGAGACTGTGGCGCCCCTCGGCCACCACGTCGTGGACGCGCTGGCGGAGCACCGGCGAGGTCACCAGGTCCAGCTCGCCCGACACACTGAGCACGGTCCAGTCGCCCTGCTCGTCGCCGGTCACATTGAACGCCACCACCAAGCCCTTCGCTCGCCGGAAAGCAAACGGAAGCCATACCTACGCTTCCTTGCAGCGCGGCTGCCCAGCGGCCGTTCCCTGAAACTCAGACCGAGAAACGGAAATCGTTCCAAAGAGGCTTGTTTTAGTCGGCTTCGATCCTGTTCGATCGGGTCTGATCGGCGAGTGACCGGGTAGGGGCCGAGTAGCGGAAGGTCTATTACCACCTGCGGCCCCTCGGGGGCGCGCATTGGAACAAAGGGGCGTGCGCTCTCGGAGGTGCCGACTACATTCGAGGAGACGGTGGGCGCAGGCTTGACTCGGACACTTCCAGGGGTGAGGGGGCCGCATGGCGAAGAAGGACGCACCGCCCCGCTGGGACCGCAAGATGCAGCAGCGACTCGCACGCGGTGAGGCGGCCGCCCTCGGCGAGCTCTACGACCGTTTCGCTTCACTTGTGCATGGACTCGCCCACCGTGTGCTCGGGGACGAGCGCGCCGCCGACGGCATCACCCGGGACGTCTTCGCCCACGTCTGGGAACACCCCGAGGCCTACGACCCCAAACAGGGCCCGCTGCGCTCCTGGGTCGCCGGTCTGACCCACCGCCTGGCCGTGCAGCGGCTGCGCGCCACCGAGACCGCCGCGCTCACGCAGGGCGGCGAGGGCGCGGCCGCCGACTCCGAGGAGCTGGAGCGCAAGGTGCGCCGCGCCTCGGTCGCCGCCCGCGCCGACTACATAGTCCAGGCCATGCCCACCCCACTGCGAGCCGCGTTGGAGCTGGCCTACTTCCAGCGCCGCGACTACCGCCAGACCGCCGCCGACCTCGGTGTCACCGAGGACGAGGCCCGCCGCCGCCTCCGTCTGGGCCTCCAGCTCCTGTCCACCGCCCACGACGCGGGAGTTCCGCCGGGATACGGAGGCGCGGCGTGAGCGGCCGTTTCGAGGCGTACGACCATGACGGGGACGAGGGACAGGGGGTGCCGGAGGGTCCGGGGCCGGGCGGGGTGTCTTCCGAGGGTGCCGGGGAAGCCGGGGCCGACGGAGGACGTGGGGCTGCCGGGAACCCGGGCGATACCGGGGCCAACGGCGACGGAATCGACGGCACGGATGACGACGGCCGGAGCAAACTGAACGAGCCGGGTGCGGTCGGGCGCGATCAAGACGGGCCGAACGACCCCGACCCGGGCGACCCGGGCGCCGCCGGCACGGGCGACCCCGGAGACCCCGGTAGCAACGGTCCCGGTGGCGCCGGTCCCGACCCGTCACCCCGCATACCGCTCCCCCGCGCCTCCGTGGAGGACACCGGCCGGCCCCTGCCCGCGCCGGCCGAGGCAGCCCCGTCCGCTCCGCTCGTCATGGAGCACCAGGTGCTGAAGTCAATGCTCGGGGCGTGGGCGTTGGCGGCGTGTTCCGGGGCGGAGACGGCCGCCGTGGAGGATCACCTCGGTGTCTGCGGCTCCTGCGCCGACGAGGCGCTGCGGCTGCGCGAGGCCGTCGGTCTGCTGCAGCGCCCGGAGAGCCTCGATCTGGACCCCGGCCTGCGCACCCGCGTCCTCGACAGCTGCCTCGTCCGGCGCCCGCCGCGCATTCCGCTGCCCGAGTGGGCCACCGCGTACGACGCCGAGACCGCCCGTCTCGACGCCCTGCTCCAGGACTTCGGCGACGCCGAGTGGCACGCCCCGGTGAGGCTGCGCTGGTTCGACGCGGACGAGGCGACGAGCCGTCGTACGACGGTCGCCGGGGTCATAGCCCACCTGCTGTCGGTCGACGGCCTCGTCGCGGTCGCCCTGGGCCTGGACGACCCGATGGGCGAGGTCCCCGCGGACGCGCCCACGCCGGCCGGCCGCACCGAGGCGTACTGGCGCGCGTCGCACTTCCCGCCGACGCGCTCCGTACGGGCGCCGTGGCGTGAGCAGAGCCACGACCTCGTGCGCACGGTGTCCTTCACCGGCGGCACCTCCGGCAAACTCACGGTGGCCTACGGCGACTTCTGGCTGCCGCTGCACGACGCGATGCTCGACCGCGCCTTCGAGTGCTGGGTGCACGCGGAGGACATCGCGGAGGCGGTCGACTACCCCTACGAGCCGCCGTCCCCCCGTCACCTCAACGGCATGATCGACCTGGCGGCACGGATGCTGCCCGCGGTGTTGGCGGAACGCCGGCAAAAGGGGCTGGCGTCACCCGTCCACGGCCGGCACCTGGTCACGGCCGGGGACCCCGGCCGCAGCCTGCGGCTGGAGATCGAGGGCCTGGGTGGCGGCGAGTGGCTGATTCCCCTGGACTCCCCGGGGGCGGTGGGTTCGCCGGACCACGAGGTCGCTCATGTGGCGCTGGACGGGGTCGAGTTCTGCCAGTTGGCCGCGGGGCACGTATCTCCTGCGGAAGCTGCGGCTGGTCAGCTCGGGGATCGGGAGGCGATCAAGGATGTGTTGTTCGCGGCGGCCAGCTTGAGCCGGATGTAGGGGCGGGTCGCGGTTTCGTCGGCGGCTGCGGGCGAGTGGGGGCCGTTCGCGCCCCGCAGCGGAGCTGCAGATAGATACAGCCCCGCGCCCCTGAAGGGGCGATCAGGTGAGCTAGATACAGCCCCGCGCCCCTGAAGGGGCGATCAGGTGAGCGCTTTCAGGGGCGCGGGGAACTGCGCGACCAGCCACGGACAACCTGCAGCCGCCCTCCGCCGAACCCCCGAGCTCCTAGGCGAACACAACCGTCCGCCGACCGTTGAGCAGAATCCGCCGCTCCGCATGCCACTTGACCGCCCGAGCCAGCGCCTGGCACTCCACATCCCGCCCGATCGCGACCAGCTGGTCCGGCGTGACGTCATGCCCCACCCGCTCGACCTCCTGCTCGATGATCGGCCCCTCGTCGAGGTCGGCGGTCACATAGTGCGCCGTCGCCCCGATCAGCTTGACCCCACGGTCGTGCGCCTGGTGGTACGGCTTCGCACCCTTGAAGCTCGGCAGGAACGAGTGGTGGATGTTGATGATCCGCCCGCTGAGCTGCTTGCACAGTTCGTCGGACAGCACCTGCATGTACCGGGCCAGCACCACGAGCTCGACGTCCTGCTCGCGCACCAGCTCCAGCAGCCGCGCCTCCGCCTCGGCCCTGTTCTCCCGCGTCACCGGAATGTGGTGGAAGGGAATGTTGTACGACGCCACGAGCTCGGCGAACTCGGTGTGGTTGGAGACCACGGCGGCGATCTCCACCGGAAGGGCTCCGATCCGCGCCCGGAACAGCAGGTCGTTCAGGCAGTGCCCGAACTTGCTGACCATCAGCACGACCCGCATCCGGTCCTCGGCCCGGTTGATCTGCCAGTCCATGTGGAAGGAGTCACCGATCGCCGCGAAGGACGCCCGCAGCTTGTCCACCGTGACCGGAGCCTCCGCCGAGAAGTGGACGCGCATGAAGAACAGACCCGTGCCGTGGTCGCCGAACTGCTGGCTGTCCTCGATGTTGCAGCCGGTCATGAAGAGATAGCTCGACACGGCGTGCACGATGCCCTTTTTGTCGGGGCAGGACAGGGTCAGGACGTACTGCTCGGCGGGGGTGGACTGATCGTTCATGCAGGACAGGGTCGCATATCCACCGGTACGGGCAACCCCGCGTTCCGTCACGCGGACCGGGTCATGATCTGCAGCACCTGGAGCGTGCGCGGCGGCGCCTCGGGGTCCTCCCCGTCGGCCGTCGCCATCCGCACATGCGCGTCCCGCGCCGCCCGCACCGCGTCGGGCCACCCCGGGTTCTGCATGTACACGGAGACGGGGGCGTCGGGACCGACCTGGTGCATGATCCGCAGCACCCGCAGGACGGCGGTGTCGACGAGGGCCGCCTCCTGGGAGTCCCGGAAGATCGTGCCGACGTATTTCTCGGCGGACCAGTTGTCCAGCCAGGTGTCCTCGACGAGTCGGTACACGGCGTCGGTGACGTCCCCGTACCCCTCGACGCCGGCCAGCCAGACGTTCTGCTGGAAGGTGGGGTCGGAGAGCATGTGCAGCGCGGAGCGCACATTGCTGCGCCAGCGCCACCACGGCATGTCGTTGAGTGGCATGTCGCCCATGGTGGAGGAGCGACGGCCGCGACGGGAAGAGTTCTCCGAACCTTGCACGGTCACCGATCGTACGTTCTGCCTCACACGGGCCGCACAGACCCCCCGCTGTTCACCTTCACGTCACCCCTCGTTGATCAAGGGTCACACCCAAGTTGGCGGTGTGGCGGAAGCGTGTGTGCCCATGACCGGCAGGCACACCATGCGAAGCACTTTCCTCCCCAGGCACCACCGGCACATCAGAGCCACCGTCCTCGCGACGGGGGCGCTGGTGGCGTGCGCCTCGCTCGCCGCCGGTTGCGGGGTCGTCCCCGGTACCACGGGGGGTTCCGGGGACGGCCCGATCAAGGTCATGACCTGGGCCCCGTCGGACACCAAGGCGACCAACAAGCCCGGCATGCCCGCCTTCGCACAGGCCTACGCCCGCTGGATCAACTCCAAGGGCGGCATCAACGGCCGTAAGCTCACCGTCCTGACCTGCAACGACCACAACGACAGCGTGGCCGCGGCGAAGTGCGCCCGGCGCGCGGTCAAGGAGAACGTCGTCGCGGTCCTCGGCTCCTTCAGCCAGTACGGCGACTCGTTCTTCCCGCCCCTGGAGGGCGCGGGCATCCCCTACATAGGCGGCTACGGCGTCACCAACGCCGAGTTCACCAGCCCGCTGTCCTATCCCGTCAACGGCGGCCAGCCCACGCTGCTGGCGGGGCTCGGCAAGGAGCTCGCCGCGGCCTGCGGCAACGTCGCCCTCGTACGGCCCGACACCATCGCGGGCGACGAGCTGCCCGTGCTGCTGAACTCCGGGCTGACCACCGGCGGGCATCGCACCGCGAGCGACGTGCGGGCGGCCGACGACTCCACGGAGTACTCGGCGGAGTCGAAGAAGGCGCTCCAAGGATCGGCCGCCGGCGGCACGGGCTCGGCGAAGGAGGGGTGCGTGGTGCCCGCGCTCGGTGACCGCACCAGCACCTTCATGGACTCCTTCCGGCGCGCCCGCGAGGACTACCCGGACGTGCGCACGGCCATGGCGATGGGCAGCGTCGACCAGACGGTGGTCGACGCGTCCGGCGGGGCGTCGGGGCCGTACGAGGGGTCGTACATCACCGGCTGGTACCCGGTGGAGAGCGACGCCCGCTGGGACGCGATGAAGAAGGTCATCAACGAGGAGGCCTTCGGCGACAACCGCATCGACTCGGCGGACGCGGGGGTGCAGACCACCTGGATCGCCTACACGGTGTTCAAGAAGGTCGTCGAGTCGCTCGGCGGCGGCGAGGTGTCCGCCGGCAACGTGCGCGGCGCCCTCAACGACGGGCTCAAGATCCCGACCGGCGGTCTGACGCCGACCCTTCAGTGGAACACCCGGGCCAGCTGGAGCTCCGCGGACGACCTCGCCTCGGTCGGCTTCCCGCGCATGGTCAACGCCAACGTGACACTCCAGGTCGTACGCAAGGGCCAGCTCGTGGCGGCCCGCGAGGGCTTCACCGACGTGACCAAGACGCTCCGTAACGCCGACATCGACTGACCGGTGGGAGCGCGTACGGCGCCCCCACCCAGGTCCCCCAGGCGCCTACAGCTGGGTCGCCGAACGCTCGGTCAGGCTGTACTTCTTCGCGATCGCGTTCCACAGCCGGGCCGCCCTGGCCTTCTCGGTGCTGGCGGTGCCGCTGTCCCGGTTGCCGGCCGCGGTCTGCCCCGTGGTGCGGGCCTGGCCCTTCTTGCAGCCCTTCTTGCCCGCCGCCTGGTCGGCCCAGGCCGCGTAGTGGTTGTCGGCGGACGCTGATGCCTGCCAGGCCTTGGTGAGAGCGGCGGTCAGCTCGGCATGGCTCGGCAGCTGATCGACCGAGAGCGCCCCCAGCCGGGTCACCAGGCCGGTGCGCTGGGTCGCCGCCGCCCGCAGGTCCTCGGCGGCCGTGTCGAGGTTCTTGCACGACTTCACGTTCGCCACCGCGTTGATCACCGAGGAGCGGCTGTTGCCGCTGTCGGCGAGCAGCTTGTCCAGCTCGACAGCCTGCGCCTGCGCCGGGTCGGCGGGCTGCGACGCGGACCCGTCGGTCGCGGGGGCCGTGGCCGAGACGGTCTGGTTCTTCTCCCCCTGGTCGTCGCTGCCGCCCCCGGCGAGGAGCGCGCCCGCGCCGATACCGAGGACGACGATGCCGATGCCCACGGCGGCGATGACGGGCACGCGCGAGCGTCGACCGCCGTCTCGGTCGCCGTCGTCGTAGAGGTCACCGCCCGGCGGGACGTACGGCGGCTGCTGCGCGGCGTACGACTGCTGCTGGGCCGCGTACCCGGGCAGTGCGGGCTCGGGCTGCGCGAAGCGCGGCAGTTGCTGGGTCGCCCCGGCCCCTGTGTCACCGCCCGGTCCGCTGCGGAAGAGGTTGTCGAACTCGGAGGGCGGCTGCCGTTCCCCGCCGTAGGGTGCGCCGGGGGCCTGTCCCGGTACGGGCGCGATGTACTGCGTGGCCTCGGCGTCGGGGCCGGTCGGCGGAGGCTGCGCACCGTACGGGGCCTGCCCCGGGAAACGGGCCGCCTCGGCGGACACCTCGGGCGGGAGCGCACCGGGGCGGACGGGCGGGAGGTACTGGGTGGCTCCCTCGTGGGCGGCGGGGGCGGCCGCGACCGGCGGGATGAACTGGGTGGCACCTTCGTCGGCGGGCGGCAGGGGCGCGGAGGCCGCCGTGCCGGGGGCCGACGGGAGGGGCTGGCCGACTGGGGGCAGGTAGTAGGAGGTCGGCTCGTTGCTGTCGTAGCCCGGCGCGGGCGACTGCTGCGGGGCGCCCGCGCCCGTCGCGGGAGCGCCATAGGCCGCCACTTGACCCTCCTGCGGGGGCAGCGGCTGGGACTGCGGGGCGGGAGCCGACGGGAGGGGCTGGCCGACCGGAGGCAGGTAGTAGGAGGTCGGCTCGTTGCTGTCGTAGCCCGGCGCGGGCGACTGCTGCGGGGCGCCCGCACCCGTCGCAGGAGCGCCATAGGCCGCCACCTGACCCTCCTGCGGCGGCAGCGGCTGGGACTGCGGGGCGGGAGCCGACGGGAGCGGCCGGCCCACCGGCGGCAGGTAGTACGAAGTCGGCTCGTTGGTGTCGTGGCCCGGCGCGGGCGGCCGGCCCTCCTGCGGAGATTGCTGCTGGGCCTGGGCCTGAGTCTGGGGCGGTACGCCGGCGGGCTGCTGTGGGGTGCCCCAGGTCTGGGCGGGCGGCTGCGACCAGTCCTGGGCAGGTGGCTGGGCCGGGCTCTGCTGCTGGGCCGGGCCCCACGGGGTGCCCCAGGCCTGGCCGCCGGGCGGCTGGCCGTACGCCGCGTCGGGTGCCGGGCCGGGACGGCCTGCCTCCGGGGGGCCGCCGTAGCCGGGCTGCGGGCCGCCGTGTCCGCCCGTCTGGCCCGGCAGCAGGGGTTCCCCGCCGTCGGAGGGCAGCACGATGCCTTCGCGCGCTTCGCGCGCAGCGGGCTGCTCGCCCTGTCCACTCTGCGTCACCGGGACTCCTACTTATGGGGGAACTTCGGAATCGTCGGCTCACGCTACCGGGTCCTCCGAGCCCGGTGCCACATAGCACAGGGCCTGACCTGCGCCCCTGTGACCGCAGTAACAAATCCCGGGAGATCACGTGACAGTTCCGGGCCCGTATCCGCTGTACATGCCCTCCTCTATGCGGCCGCCTGGAGGTCGAGGCGGGCACCGAACTCCCTGACCACCGGCTCGTCCCGGAACGGATCGAGACGCTGCTGGAAGTCGTCGAGGTACTCCGCACCCCGGTTGGAGCGGACGGTGTCCAGCAACTCCACCGCCTTCAGACCGGTGTTGCAGGCCTGCTCGATCTCGCGCTGCTGCACCTGCGCGGTGGCCAGCAGGACGTAGCCGATGGCCCGGCGGCGCGCCTTGTTCTCGGGGAGCCCGTCCAGGGACTCCTGGGCGCACCGCGCCGCCGCGTCGGCCTGACCGAGGTCGCGGTGGCAGTGGGCCAACTCGTCGGCGAGATAGGCCTCGTCGAAGTGCGCGATCCACGCCGGGTCGTCGCCGGACGTCGGATCCGCCGCCTCCAGCGCATGCACGGCCCGCCCGGACGCCGCCTGGGCAGCCCGCGCGTCGCCCATCAGCGCGTGCCCGCGGGCCTCCGCAGCGTGGAACATCGCCTCCGCGCGCGGTGTCACACGACCCCGCGCCCCTTCCTGCGCCGCCCGCGCCAACTGGGCGATCTCCCGCGGGTTCCCGAGTTGTGCGGCGAGGTGGCTCATGGAGGCGGCGAGCACATAGCCGCCGTATCCGCGGTCGCCCGCCGCCTGCGCGAGCCGAAGTGCCTGGATGTAGTACCGCTGGGCCAGTCCCGGTTGCCCGGTGTCGATCGCCATGTACCCGGCGAGTTCGGTCAACCGCGCGACGGTGGCGAAGAGTTCACGCCCGACCGCCTCCCGGTACGACCCCGCGAGCAGCCCGGAGACCACGCTGTTGAGGTAGTGCACGACGACCGGGCGCACATGCCCGCTGCCGTACTGGTGGTCGAGGTCGACGAGTGCCTGGGTCATCGCACGCACGGCCGCCACGTCGGACTGCCCCACCCGCGGGCCCGCCTGCCGCGCCACCTGTGAGTCGGGCGAGGAGATCAGCCAGTCACGGCTCGGCTCGACCAGCGCGGACGCGGCGACCGAGGAGCCGGACAGGAAGTCCCGTCGGCCCACGTCACTGCGCCACAGTTCACACACCTGCTCGATGGCGCCCAGTACCGTCGGCGAGAACTGGAGGCCGACCCCGGAGGCGAGGTTCTTGCCGTTGGCCATGCCGATCTCGTCGATCGTGACCGTACGGCCGAGCTTGCGCCCGAGGGCCTCCGCGATAATGGCGGGTGCCCGGCCCCGCGGCTGCTGTCCGCGCAGCCAACGGGCCACGGACGTCTTGTCGTAGCGCAGGTCGAGGCCGTGCTCGGCGCCGCACATGTTGACCCGGCGAGCGAGCCCGGCGTTCGAGCACTCCGCCTCCTGGATGAGCGCCTGCAGCCGTTCGTTCGGCTGCCGCGCGACGAGAGGCCTTGCGGCCATGGCGTACCCCCTGTGGCTGCGGTGCCTGCCCACGCACCGAGTTGATGTGTCTTCCACTCCCGGACCAGGTCGGTGTGAACGAAGAGATCCGGCCGTGAAGATCAATGCCCCACTGAGACGGCTAAAATGCGAGGCATGCGAGGATTGCCGGGGTGAAGGCAGAAGCCTGCCCCTTTCGTGGGTACCCAGCTCACGCCCCGGTTCCTCCCGCGCGCCCCCACACGTGCATCCATGCGCCCCAGATGCCGAATCAATGCTCCTCCCCCGCGCGCGTTGCAGCCGTAACCCGAGGTGGGCGCGGGAGTTGTGTTGAGCGTGGAAGAGACGATCGCGGGCCCCGAGACCGCTCAGATTCCGAAGCAGCGCGGGGAATCGCTGCTGGAGACAGCCGTACGGTACGCCGAGGAACGCCACTGGGACGTCTTTCCCGGCACCTGGCTGGAAGCCGTCGACGGGGTGCAGCGGTGCTCCTGCGGTGACATGCCGTGCGCCGCTCCCGGGGCGCATCCCGCGCGGGAGGACTGGGCGACGCAGGCCACCGGCAGTGCGACGGTGGCGCGCAGGATGTGGCAGAAGCAGCCGACGGCTTCGATTCTGCTGCCGACGGGGCGGACGTTCGACGCGATCTCCGTTCGGGACACGGCCGGGTTCCTCGCGCTGGCCCGGATGGAGCGTATGGAGTTGACGCTCGGTCCCGTGACGTTGACCCCTGATCGTCGGATGCACTTCTTCGTGTTGCCGGGTGCCTCGGTGAAGGTGCCCGATCTCGTGCGCAATCTGGGGTGGACTCCCACGTCTCTCGACCTCGTGGTGCTGGGCGAGGGGTCGTACGTCGCGGCGCCTCCGACCCGGTACGGCTCTTCCGGGGCCGTGCAGTGGGCTTGTCGGCCCACCGCCGCGAACCGTTGGCTGCCGGACGCCGAGGAGTTGATCTCGCCGCTTGCCTATGCGTGCGGCAGGGACAGGTGACGTTCGCCCCTAGAGTTGGCGTTCATGACGTCGGCTGTGAGTGTGCGTGGGCTCTGGAAGCGGTTCGGGCAGCAAGTTGCCGTTGCGGGGATTGATCTGGAGCTTCCTGCCGGGAAGTTCATCGGGCTTGTCGGGCCCAACGGGGCCGGGAAGACGACCACTCTCTCCATGGTGACCGGGCTGCTGCGGCCCGATGAGGGGTCCGTCCACGTTGTCGGGCACGACGTGTGGCGGGATCCGGTGGCCGTCAAGGCCCGGATCGGGGTGCTTCCCGAGGGGCTGCGGCTGTTCGAGCGGCTGTCGGGAAGTGAACTGCTCGCGTATTCGGGGCGGTTGCGGGGGCTGCCCGGTGCCGAGGTCGACCGGCGCACCTCTCAGCTGCTCGACGTGCTCGATCTGGCCGGGGCCCAGCACAAGCTGGTCGTCGACTACTCGACGGGAATGCGGAAGAAACTAGGGCTCGCGGCCGCCCTGCTCCACAATCCCGAAGTGCTCTTCCTCGACGAGCCGTTCGAGGGCGTCGACCCCGTCTCGGCACAGACCATCCGAGGGGTGCTGGAGCGGTACACCGCATCCGGCGCCACGGTCGTCTTCTCCTCGCATGTGATGGAGCTCGTGGAGTCGCTGTGCGACTGGGTGGCCGTCATGGCCGCCGGCCGCATCCGCGCCCACGGCCCGCTCGACGAGGTGCGCGGTGCCGCGCCCTCGCTGCAGCGGGCGTTCCTCGAACTCGTGGGCGCGCAGGGGCAGGACGCCGGGGCCGATCTCGACTGGCTGGGCGGCGGGGCGCGATGACGGCGGCCGGGCAGGGCCCCATGACGGCGGACATCACCCCGGTCGTCGTACGACTGAAGCTGTCGCTGCTCAGGAACGGGCTGCGGCAGTCCGGCGGGCGGCGAGCGGCCTACGTCGCCTCCGCGATCGCGGTCCTCCTGGTCTCGGTGCTGCAACTGCTCGGACTCGTCGCCCTGCGCGGCAACGAGCACGCCGCGTCCGTCGTCGTCCCGCTGGTCACGGTGCTGGCGGTCGGCTGGGCGGTGATGCCGCTGTTCTTCCCCGGCGGCGACGAGACCCTCGACCCGACCCGTCTGGTGATGCTGCCGCTGCGGCCCCGGCCCCTGGTGCGGGCGCTCCTTGTGGCCTCGCTGGTCGGCATAGGGCCGGTGTTCACGCTCTGCATGCTCGTCGGGTCCGTCGTCGCGGTCGCGCACGGCGGGACGGCATACGTCTTCTCCGTCGTCGGTGTCGTGCTCGCGCTGCTGGTCTGCGTGGCCCTCGCGCGGGCCGTCGCCGTGGGCAACATCCGTCTGCTGACCAGCCGCAAGGGACGCGACCTGGCGGTACTGAGCGGACTGGTGATCGCCGTCGGCGCGCAGGTGGTCAACTTCGGGGCGCAGCGCCTCGGTTCGGGCGGTCTGGGGCAGCTGGACGGGCCTGCCGAGGTGCTGAAGTGGATCCCGCCCGCCTCGGCGATCGGGGCGGTCGACTCGGCGAGCGAGGGGTCGTACGGCGTCGCTGTCCTCCAACTCGCCCTGTCCGCCAGCGCTTTGGTGGGCTTGCTCGCTCTCTGGTCGCGTCATCTGACCCGGCTGATGACCTCGCCGGACGGCTCCACGCTCCCCTCCGCCGAAGGGGCGGCCCGTGAGCGGAGTTCCACGGGGCTCGCCCGGCTGCTGCCGGCCGGCCGCACCGGCACCGTGATGGAACGCAGCCTGCGCTATGTCTGGCGCGACCCCAAGACCAAGGCCGCGTGGGTGACGTCGCTGGCCATCGGGCTGATCGTGCCGGTGTTCAACGCGGTGCAGGGCACGGGGTCCATCTATTTCTCGTGCTTCGCCGCGGGAATGCTCGGTGTGCAGATGTACAACCAGTTCGGGCAGGACACCTCCGCGTTCTGGATGGTCGCGATGACCATCTCCTCGACGCGGGACGCCTACGTCGAACTACGCGCGCGTGCACTGGCGTTGCTGGTGATCACGCTGCCGTACGCCACGCTCGTCACCGTCCTCACCACCGCGCTGATCGACGACTGGCCGAAACTGCCCGAGGTGCTCGGCATGTCCTTCGCACTGCTCGGGGCGATGCTGGCGACGGGGGCGTGGACGTCGGCCCGCTTCCCGTACTCCATTCCGCAGGAGGGCTACAAGAACGTGGCCCCTGGGCAGTCGGGGCTCGCCGCTGCCGCCGTCGTGGGCGGAATGGTCTCGGCCGCGCTGCTGTGCGCTCCCGTGATCGCCCTGACGATCTGGGCCAACGTCAGCGCGGACGGCGACGAGTGGAGCTGGGTACTGCTGCCGGTCGGCGCGGTCTATGGCACCGCGATCACACTGGCGGGACTGCGACTGGCGGCCCCGCGGACGGCCCGCCAACTGCCGGAAATCCTGCTGGCGGTCAGCAAGGGCTGACGCATGGTGCGGGGGCGGGCGCCGGGGGGGGCGGGCCAGGTGCGGGCCGGGAGGCCGCGCACGAGGGGCGGTCGACGTGGAAAGCTGGTCGCCGAGGTGTGGGGCGGCGGGGGCGCTCCCTGTCACTGAGGGGCGCCCGGGGCCGGAGTGGGACGGGGCCGGATGGTCTCCCACCGAGTGGTCGCGTTCTCGGGCTCGCCCTTCGGGCGGTCTCAGGCGCCGCCCTTGCCGTCGTGGTCGTCCAAACCGTCCAGGAAGGGCTCTATGGCCGCCCGCCATGCCTCCGGCTGGTCGTAGTGGACGAGGTGGCCGGCGTCGGCGACCTCCGCGTACTCGCCGCGGGGCAGGACGCGGACCATCTCCTGGGCCTCGGCTCGGCCCAGCTCGCCGTCGAGGCCGCGGACGACCAGGGTGGGGCACCTGACCTGGGCGAGTTCCTCCCAGTGAGCGTCGTGGACCCAGGTCTCACGGGACTGGAGCATCTGCTCGGGCTCGAAGACGGGCCGCCAGCCGTCGGAGGACTCGGCCATCACCTCGGCGTAGAACTCGCCGCGCGCCGGGTTGGGCCGCTCCACCCAGGGGTCGTCCTCGCCGAACCACTTGCGGACGTCGGAGAGCGTGGCGAACGGGACGGGCCAGGCCTTGAACCACTCGCCCCACTCCCGCTGCGAGGCACCGCCGAGAGCGGAGGCCCGCATGTCGCAGATGATCACCCCGCGGACCAGGTCGGGCCGCCGGGCCGCGAGCTGCCAGGCGGTCAGGGCGCCCATCGCGTGGCCGATGAGAACGGTCGGGGCGAGGCCCAGCTGTTCGAGGGCCGTCTCGGCGTCCTCGACATACGCGTCGCGGGTGAAGGAGGCCCGAGGGGGCTTGTCGCTCTGGCCGTGACCGCGCTGGTCGAGCGCGACGGCCCGGTACCGCTCGGAGAGCCAGCGGGCGGTGGACGCCCAGTGCGAGGCGCGGCCCATCAGGCCGTGGAGTAACAGCACCCCGGGAGGTCGTTTCTCCGGTGCGTCCGCCGTCGGTACACCCGCCGTCGGTGCGTCCTTCGTCGGGTCGGACTTGGGAGGGTCACCGAACTCCCAGGCCGCGAGACGGACACCGCCCGCTCCGGTCACGTCGATGCGTCGCGCCATTGGCACCCCCCTAGCTCCGCTCGGACCCGCTCGCGCCCCATGCGAGCCGGCCGATCCTGTGGACCGCGTCTGACTGCCGTGTCTGTCCTGCGTCCTGTCTGTCGCGTCCTACATCCCTGTAGCGCACGTGCGGTGCGCCCTGTCACCCACAGACTATCGAATACGTATTCGAAAATGAGGTCTCGGGCCACAACACCCCTCGTTCGAGTGACCCCGCTCAAGGAATGATCGCCGCAGCTGAGGGGAGATCTTCAGCGGGAGGCGGACCGCTCGGGGAAATCGGTCCGAGGGGAATGACCCTGGGAGCTCGGGGCTCCGGGTCAGCACAGGGGAGGACAGGCCCCGGCACCGAAAGGTGCCGGGGCCATCCCCATGTCTACGGCACATCCGCCCGCCCCCTCAGGTCATATGCCTCACGCGACAGCCTCGCACGGGAAGCGTCGAAGCGCTGCGATTCCGCACAGTGAATCTTGGATCCCACGGCACCCGGGAAGGCCACAAACACCCCCACAGATCCCGGGAATTGAGACCCTTCCAGACCGCTGCGCGCGCCCCGCGCGACTGCTCAGCGCTTGGCGACGAACACGTGCGAGGCGACGTCCGACTCCAGCTCGGCCGCCTCGCCGCCGCTGCCCACCAGCACCCCGCCGGCCGACTCCGTCACGCTCACCACCGAACCGGGCTGCACACCCGCCCGCCGCAGCGTGTACATCAGCTGCGCATCGGTCTGGATCGGCTCGCCGATACGGCGTACGACGACCGTCTTGCCGTCGAGACCCGGGTCCAGCTCGGCCAGCGACACCATGCCCTCGTCCAGGAACGGATCGGCGCCGTCCTTCTCGCCCAGCTCCTCCAGACCCGGGATCGGGTTGCCGTACGGCGACTCTGTCGGGTGGCGCAGCAGCTCCAGCACCCGGCGCTCCACCGCCTCGCTCATCACGTGCTCCCAGCGACACGCCTCCGCGTGGACCTGCTCCCACTCCAGGCCGATCACGTCGACCAGCAGGCACTCCGCGAGCCGGTGCTTGCGCATCACGCGCGTGGCCAGCCGCCGGCCCTCGTCCGTCAGCTCCAGGTGCCGGTCGCTCGCGACGGACACCAGGCCGTCACGCTCCATCCGCGCCACGGTCTGGCTGACCGTCGGTCCGCTCTGGTCCAGCCGCTCGGCGATCCGGGCGCGCATGGGGACCACACCTTCCTCCTCCAGCTCGAGGATGGTGCGGAGATACATCTCCGTGGTGTCGATCAGTCCGGACATACGTGCCCCTTGATGAGATCTGCCGGAAGCACGACAGCTTCCCGGCGCGTGCGCTGGCCCTGACGTCAATTCTGCCGGATACCACTGACAAGCGTGCCGTGCCGTTGAAACCAAGCGGTTACGACCCGGCTCGCGGCCGTATTGACATCCCACTGGTCCAGACCGCACGGTGATCCGCGACACGGCGACGAAGGGTTGATGACGCATGGGCGAGACGGGCTCCGCGACCGGCCACGGCAAGCTGTCCGGACAGTTCCTCGACGCCGCGATCGGGCTGCTGCAACGGCTCCGCGACGAGGAGGGCGAGGCCGTCACGGCGGCCGGGACGCTCCTCGCCGACACCGTCGCCTCCGGTGGCCGCCTCTTCGCCTTCGGCGCCGGACACTCCTCGCTCGCCGCGCAGGACATCGTCTACCGGGCCGGCGGACTCGCCCTCATGAACCTGCTGACCGTGCCGGGAGTCGTGGGCGTCGACGTCATGCCCGCCACGCTGGGCTCCGCCCTGGAACGCGTGGACGGTCTCGCGAGCGCGGTCCTGAGCTGCTCGCCGCTGCGCGCGGGCGACGCCCTCGTGATCATCTCCCTCTCCGGCCGCAACGCGCTGCCCGTGGAAATGGCGATGAGCGCCCGCGCCCTCGGCGTGAAGGTCATCGGCGTCACCTCGGTCGCCTACACCGAGTCGACCAAGCCCCGCCACAGCTCGGGCACCTTCCTCAAGGACCAGTGCGACGTCGTCCTCGACTCCAAGATCGCCCCCGGTGACGCGGAACTGTCCCTGGACTCGGTCCCGGCACCGTTCGCGCCCGCGTCCACGGTGGTGACCTCGGCGCTGCTCCAGGCGGTGATGGCGACCGCGGCGGGTGTGCTGGCGGAGCGGGGGATCGAGCCGCCGCTGTTGCGTTCGGGGAACGTGGACGGCGGGCTGGAGTGGAACGAGCGGGTGTTCGAGGAGTACGGGGAGCGGATCTTCTACCGCTAGTAGCAGAACGCAGGCGACCCGCGAGCTCTGGTCCCTCAGCCTTGCGGCGAGGAAGCCGGCCGGACGTACCGGCGAGCTCGCGGGTCGGGTGACTGCGTTGGATTGGCCGGCTGCGTGCATCTCGTGCACGCGGGTCCGGCACCGCACTCGGTGGGTGACGGGCGCTAGCCCGCAGCCACCTCCGACGTCCGGTGTGCATACATGCTCCGAACCACCTCCTTTCCTTCGGTGCTCCACACCTTAGGAAGCGGTCGAGCACCGATCAACAGGTTTTCCGGAACTTGGTTCTGAGAGCCGTGCCGTCCCTCGGCCCGGACGAAAACGCGGTCGGTGATCCCGAGAACGATTAGCGTTCCGAGCATGACAACGAGACCACGATGCTCATAGGTGGCCTGGCCGACCCCAGGATGAAGATCGAGACAGAGCTGTACGCGCGGAGGGGAAGTGACGACCGTGACTGATCTGCGGATCGAACCCGTCGTCGGCGACGAGATGGCCGAGCAGTGGCGGTACGTGCACAACGTGATCGTTCCGCCCGCCGCCATGGGGCTCGAAGACGTACGGGAGCGCGCTCGGCGGTACCGGCTGGAGAACGCGTATCTCGGGGACACGCTCGTGGGGTGCTCGACCGTGCGGCCGCCGGAGGGGGAGGACGCCGTGGCGACCGTCATCGCGCGCGTGCTGCCCGATTACCGCGGACGGGGTTTCGGGACGGCTCTGTACGAGAAGGGTGTTGATCACGCGCACGTGCTCGGCGCCCGGGTGATCGAGACATGTGTGCTGGCCGTCAATGGGGACGGGACGCGGTTCGCGCAGGCGCGCGGGTTCGTCGAGGTCGACCGGTATGTGCTGGACGGCGAGAGCGACGAGTGGATCGACCTGCGGCTGGAGCCGGACCGGAGATCCTTTTAGGGGGATTCGGGGCGTTTCCGGCGTACAACGATTCCCTCAATCTTGCGGGAACCCGGTGTGTGCTGCGTCACGTTCGAGTTCAATGATTGTTAGTGAGTGAAGCAGCCGGCAGGGGGTCCAGGTGAGTGCTTCCCGGCGTAGTGGGACCACCGACGAGCTGGGGCCCGACGGGCCCGGGCCGGACGGCCCGGAGGGCTCGGGCGGTTCCGATCTGCTCGCCGCGTTGCTGGACGGGATGGACGCGGCCCTGTGCGCCTTCGACGCGGACGGTGTCGTCACCCACTGGAACCGTGAGGCGGAGCGCATCCTCGGCTGGACCGCGGCCGAGGCCGTGGGGCGGCACGGGTTCGCGGGGTGGGCCGTACGGCGGGCCGACGCCGAGGAGGTCGAGGCGCGGCTGATGGCCGCCATGCAGGCCCCCGGGCGGCAGGTGCACGAGTTCGCGCTGCTGACCAAGGACGGCGGCCGGGTGCTCGTACGGACCCAGTCCGCCGCCGTACGGGGACCCGACGGCAAGCCCGCCGGACTGTACTGCGCCTTCAGCGAGGTGCACACCCAGATCGACCTGGAGCGGTCGATCGCGCTGAGCGAGGCCCTGTTCGAGGACGCCTCGTGGGGTGTCGTACTGGTCGACGCCGATCTGCGGCCCGCCGTGGTGAACGCGCACGCGGCCCGGTCGCTGGGCGTCGGGCGTACGTCCGTGCTGGGGCGGCCCCTCGGGGATCTGCTCGGGCAGGGCGTGGAGGAGCTGGAGAGCGCGCTCACCCATGTGCTGGCCGAGGGCGCGCCGCCGGCCCCGGCCGAGATCTGGGTCGGGGTGCGCACGCCGGACGGGGAGAAGCGGCGCTGCTGGCGCTGTGGCTTCGTACGGCTGGCCTCGCCGCTCGCGGAGGAGCCGGTGCCGTTGGGTGTCGGCTGGTTGTTCCAGGACGTGACCGAGGCCAAGCAGAGCGAGCAGGAGGCTTCGCTGCTGCGCTTCCGGTCCAATCAGCTGCACCGGGCGGCGCGGGCGGCGGCGGAGTGCGAGGACCCGGCGGAGGCGGCGGTCGTCCACCTCGACTTCGCGCTCGCCGGATTCGCCGACCACGCGCTGATCGACCGGGTGGCAGGGGGTGCGGTCGCCGACGGCGAGGAGTCCGGGCCGGTCCGTCTGGTGCGGGTCGCCGCGACGCCCTCCGGAGCCCCTGGGCCGAGTCTGCAGGCATCGGGCGCGGCCGGGCTGCCCCTGCGGTACGGGGAGGGCCATCCGGCGTTGCAGTGCGTGGACCGGGCGGGGTCGGTACGGGCGAGCGTGGGGACGGTGTCGGCCGACCGGGCCCGCGAGTGGGCCGAGAGCCGGCAGTGGCCCTCGGACGTGGTGCACGCGCTGTGCGCGGTGCTGCGCAGCCGGGGGCGGACGCTGGGGGCCGTGACGTTCCTGCGGGGCCCCGGCAGGGGGCAGTTCGAGCGGAGTGACGCGGTGTACGCGGAGGACGTGGCGGTTCGGATCGCCGCCGCGCTGGATCTGGGCGGGGTGGTGGGGCGGGTCTAAGCGGGCTGGGCGAAGTCGACTGCGGTTCGGCAACACCCCGAAGGCGCGCGGGGCTGTATCAATGTGCGGCTCCGCCGCGCGGGCGCGAGCAGCCACGACGGCACCGCAGCCGATCGACGGCCCATCGCGGCACTTCCAGCGGAGCGCTTGGGCAGCCGTGCGGCTGCGGCCGCCGCCTCAGGGGCTCAGCCGCTCCACCCGCCAGCTTCCGTCCGCCTGCGCCACGTACCGCAGTCTGTCGTGGAGGCGGTTCTCGCGGCCCTGCCAGAACTCGACCGCCTGGGGGGCCACCCGGAAGCCGCCCCAGTTCGGGGGGACCGGGACCTGTTCGCCCTCGGGGTAGCGGGCGGAGAGGTCCGCGTACGCGGTGTCCACGTCCGCGCGGGTCCCGATCACCGAGGACTGCGCGCTGGCCCAGGCGCCGAGCTGGGAGCCGTGGGGGCGGGTGCGGAAGTAGGAGGCGGTCTCGTCGCGGCCGGTGCGGCGGGCGAGGCCGGTGACGATGACCTGGCGGCCCATGGGGTGCCAGGGGAAGAGCAGGGAGACGTACGGGTTCTGCGCGAGGTCTCTCGCCTTGCGGGAGTCGTAGTTGGTGTAGAAGACGAAGCCCTGTTCGTCGAACTGCTTCAGGAGCACCGTGCGGGAGCTGGGGCGGCCCTCGGCGTCCGCGGTGGAGACGACCATGGCGTTCGGCTCGAAGAGGTGCGCCTCGGTGGCCGCCTGCCTGAACCAGCGCGCGAACTGTTCGACGGGCGTCGCGGCCAGGTCGGTCTCGGCGAGGCCCTGCGCGCGGTACTGCTTGCGCATGGAGGCGGGGTCCGGGGCGGCGGCGTCTGCTGCGTCGGTCACGCGGTCATCTTGCCGTACGGACGTCTCACCCACCGATGGTGGCACTGAGTGCCACAGGACTCCCCAAAGGTGGCACTCGGGGTTATCGTGGCGTCATCCGTCGCACACATCATGAGGAGCCGCCTGATGTCCGACCTCGACCCCGGTTTTGACCCCGGTTTTGACCCCGGCTTTGTACCTGGCCTCGAAGGAGTCGTCGCTTTCGAGACGGAGATCGCCGAACCTGACAAGGAGGGCGGCGCGCTGCGTTACCGGGGCGTCGACATCGAGGATCTGGTCGGCCATGTCTCGTTCGGCAACGTGTGGGGGCTGCTGGTCGACGGCGCCTTCAATCCCGGTCTGCCGCCCGCCGAGCCGTTCCCGATCCCGGTGCACTCCGGGGACATCCGGGTGGACGTCCAGTCGGCGCTCGCCATGCTCGCGCCGGTGTGGGGGCTCAGGCCGCTGCTCGACATCGATGCCGAGCAGGCGCGTGCCGACCTCGCCCGGGCCGCCGTCATGGCCCTGTCCTACGTCGCCCAGTCGGCGCGCGGGCAGGGGCTGCCGATGGTTCCGCAGCGGGAGATCGACAGGGCGCAGTCCGTCGTCGAGCGGTTCATGATCCGGTGGCGTGGAGAGCCGGACCCTAAGCATGTGGCGGCCGTGGACGCGTACTGGACGTCGGCGGCGGAGCACGGGATGAACGCGTCGACGTTCACCGCGCGCGTGATCGCCTCCACGGGGGCGGATGTCGCCGCCGCGCTCTCCGGGGCCGTGGGTGCCATGTCCGGGCCGCTGCACGGTGGGGCGCCCTCCCGGGTGCTCGGGATGATCGAGGAGATCGAGCGGACCGGGGACGCCGACGCGTACGTCAAGCAGGCGCTGGACCGGGGTGAGCGGCTGATGGGGTTCGGGCACCGGGTGTACCGGGCCGAGGATCCACGCGCGCGTGTGCTGCGTCGTACCGCTCGTGAGCTGGGGGCGCCCCGGTTCGAGATCGCGGAGGCTTTGGAGAAGGCGGCGCTGGCGGAGTTGCATGCGCGGCGGCCGGATCGGGTGCTGGCGACCAACGTGGAGTTCTGGGCGGCCATCGTGCTCGACTTCGCGGAGGTGCCGGCGCACATGTTCACGTCGATGTTCACGTGTGCGCGGACGGCGGGGTGGTCGGCGCACATTCTTGAGCAGAAGCGGACGGGGCGGCTGGTGCGGCCTTCCGCGCGGTATGTGGGGCCGGCGGCCCGGGATCCTCGGGACATCGAGGGGTATGGGGGGATCGCCCACTGAAGGGGGTTGCTGAGGAGCGTGGGCGGCTGCGGGTCCGTTGTGGCTGGTCGCGCCCACGCGGCGGAGCCGCAAATCGATACAGCCCCGCGCCCCTAAAGGCCTAGAGCAGAGCCTCGTTCAGCAGTACTGCCCATTGGGTCACCACCTTGTCCCGTCGGGCCTCGTCGTCCGTGAGGAGGTTCGCCAGGCCCAGGCCCCTTGCCATGTCCAGGAGGCCCTGGACCGTTTCGCGGACGCCCGGCTTTGACTCGTCCGCGCCCAGTAGGTCGACCGCGATTCTGTGAGTCTCTCGGCCCACCCGTGCCTCCAACTCCGTTACCTGGGGGCGCAGTTGCTCCTCGTTGGAGGCGGCCACCCAGAGGTGGAGGGCGGCGCGGAACAGGGGGCCCGTGTAGAGGTCGACCAGGGCCGAGATCACCGCACGGCGGTCGTCCGCCGCGCCCTGCGGGAACAGGGCGCGCAGGGCCGTGGAACGCTCCTCCGCCACATACTCGACAGCCGCCGTGAAGAGATCCTCCCGCGTCGGGAAGTGGTGCTGGGCGGCGCCCCGGGAGACGCCGGCGCGTTCGGCGACGACGGAGACCGTGGAGCCGGCCCAGCCGTGTTCGGCGAGGCAGGCCACGGCCGCTTCCAGGAGGCGCTGCCGGGTGGCGCGGCTGCGGTCCTGTTTGGGCCTGCGTTCGGCCCGGTCGCCGATCGTGGTCACACGACCCATGAGGGATCCCGTCGTTCCAGGAAGGCCGTCATGCCCTCGCGCGCGTGCGGCGAGGCGAACAGCCTGGCCGAGAGCGCGGTCAGGTGGGCCGCGTCCCGGTCGAAGGTCTCCAGCACCCTAGCCGTGAGCAGCCGTTTCGTCTCGGCCAGGGCTTCGGGGGCGGCCCGGCGCAGACCGTCGAGGACGGGTTCGAGTACGGCGTCCACGTCGTCGCCCGCCGCCGTCACCAGGCCGATACGGGCCGCCTCGGCCGCGTCGAAGCGCTCGCCGGTGAGGTAGTGGCGGGCCAGGGCGCGGGGGTCGGCGCGGGGCAGCAAGGGCAGCGAGATGACCGCGGGGGCGACTCCGATCCGTACCTCTGTGAAGGCGAACGTCGACTCCGTGGACGCGGCCGCGATGTCGCAGGCGGCGAGGAGGCCGAGACCGCCCGCGCGGACGTGTCCTGTGACCCGGGCGACGACCGGCTTGCCGAGCTCCACGATCTGCCGGAGGAGCCCGACCAGTGCCTCCGGGTCCGGGGGGTCCTTCAGGTCGGCGCCCGCCGAGAAGGTGTTGCCGGTGTGGGTCAGGACGATCGCGCGGACGTCAGGGTCCTTGGCGCAGTCGGCCAGGCAGGGGGCCAGCTCGCCCACCAGCGCGGCCGAGAGGGCGTTGCGGTTGTGCGGGGAGTCGAGGGTGAGGGTCTCGACGGCACGCGCGCGCGTACGGGCGATCAGCGTCATGCGCCCTCCCTGAGCTGTCGTCGGAGGATCTTGCCGGAGGCGGCGCGGGGCACTCCGACGATGAAGGTGACGTGGCGGACCCGTTTGTAGGGGGCGACGCGTTCGGCGACGTACATCATGACCTCGCCCTCGGAGAGTTCGCGGGCGGCCGGCTGGCGGACGACGAAGGCGTGCGGGACCTCGTTGCCGTCGTCGTTGTAGACGCCGATGACGGCCGCGTCGGCGATGCCGGGGTGGGTGAGCAGAAGGGCCTCCAGTTCGGCGGGGGCCACCTGGAAGCCCTTGTACTTGATGAGCTCCTTGACCCGGTCGACGACGAACAGCCAGCCGTCGGCGTCGACATGGCCGACGTCCCCGGTGTGCAGCCAGCCGTCGGGGTCGATCATCGCGGCGGTGTCGTCGGGGCGGCCGAGGTAGCCCTTCATGATCTGCGGGCCGCGGATGAGGATCTCGCCGGGTTCGCCGATGTCGAGGTCCTTGTCGGGGTCGTCGAGGGCGACGATCCGCATCTCGGTTCCGGCGATGAGCTTGCCGACCGTCCCGGGCGGTGCCTCGCGCATGGCCGCCAGGGGGACGACATGGGTGCCGGGCGAGAGTTCCGTCATGCCGTACGCCTGGCCGACGGGCGGGAGGCCCAGCCGGGCCGAGCAGGCGGCGGCGAGTTCGGCGTCCAGCGGGGCGGCGGCGCTGACGATGTAGCGCAGGGACGAGAGGTCGTACTGCTCGATCAGTGGGTGCTTGGCGAGGGCGAGGACGATCGGCGGGGCCACGTACAGGCCGGTGATGCGGTGGTTCTGGATCGCCGCGAGGAAGGTCTCCAGATCGAAGCGGGGCAGGACGACGACGGAGGAACCGAGGCGCAGGGGCGCGTTCATGAGGGCCGTGAGGCCGTAGATGTGGAAGAACGGCAGGACCGCGAGGACACGGTCCTCGGGGCCCGCCGACATCAGCGGTTCCAGCTGGGCGAGGTTGGTGGCGATCTGCCGGTGTGTGAGCATCACGCCCTTGGGGACGCCGGTGGTGCCCGAGGAGTACGGCAGGACCGCCACGTCCGTCACCGGGTCGATGGCGATGTCCGGCTCGGGGGCCGTCGAGGCCAGCATGTCGATCAGGGAGCGGTGGCCGGAGGCACTGTCGCAGACGAAGATCTCCCGTATCCCGCCCGCGAGTTCGGCGGCCCGCCGTGCCGTCTCCAGCAGGGGGGAGACGGTGACGATCCAGCGGGCGGCCGAGTCGCCGAGTTGCTTGGCGAACTCCTCGGGCGTGGACAGGGGGTGCACGGTCGTGACGGAGGCACCCGCGCGCGTGGCCGCGTAGAACGCGGTCGGGAAGGCGATCGTGTTGGGGCTGTGCAGCGCGAGCACGTCCCCCTTGGCGACGCCCGCCTCCGCGAGGCCCGCGGCGACCCGGCGGTGGAACGCGTCGAGTTGACCGTAGGTGAGGGTGGTGCCGTCGGTGCCGTCGATCAGGGCGGGCGCGTCACCGAACTCGGCGGCGCGGGCCAGCACCGCGTCGTGGATGGGGAGTTCTAGCGGCGGGACGTCTGCGTACTCGCTGCGGAACACGGTTCCTCCAAGCCGGCCTGATACCAAGACGGTCTAGTACGACTTGGGCAGGCCGAGGGTCTGGTGGGAGACGTAGTTGAGAATCATCTCCCTGCTCACCGGTGCGATACGAGCCACGCGCGCGGCCGTTATCAACGAGGCGAGCCCGAACTCGCGGGTGAGGCCGTTGCCGCCGAGGGTGTGGACCGCCTGGTCCACGGCCTTCACACAGGCCTCCCCCGCGGCGTACTTCGCCATGTTGGCGGCCTCACCTGCGGCCACGTCGTCGCCCTCGTCGTAGAGGTACGCGGCCTTCTGCATCATCAGGCGGGCGAGTTCGAGATCGATGTGGGCCTGGGCGAGGGGGTGGGCGATGGCCTGGTGGGCGCCGATGGGGGTGTTCCAGACGGTGCGGTCCTTCGCGTACTTCACGGCTTGCGCGAGGGCGTAGCGGCCCATTCCTATCGCGAAGGCCGCCGTCATGATGCGTTCGGGGTTGAGACCGGCGAAGAGTTGCAGGAGGCCCGCGTCCTCGTCCCCCACGAGGGCCTCGGCGGGGAGACGTACGTCGTCGAGGGTCAGCTCGAACTGCTTCTCCGCTGCCTGGAGTTCCATGTCGATCTGGCGGCGGGTGAAGCCGGGAGCGTCTCGGGGGACGATGAACAGACAGGGCTTGAGGCGGCCGGTGCGGGAGTCCTCTGTGCGGCCGACTATGAGGGTGGCGTCGGCTATGTCCACTCCGGAGATGAAGACCTTTCGGCCGGTGAGCAGCCAGTCGGCTCCGTCGCGGTGAGCCGTGGTGGTGATGCGGTGGCTGTTCGATCCGGCGTCCGGTTCCGTGATGCCGAAGGCCATCGTGCGGGTGCCGTCTGCGAGGGCGGGGAGCCACTCCTGTTTCTGGGCGTCCGTGCCGAAGCGGGCGATCACTGTGCCGCAGATCGCCGGGGAGACGACCATCATGAGCAGGGGGCAGCCTGCGGCTCCCAACTCCTCCAGGACTATGGAGAGTTCGGTGATTCCACCGCCTCCGCCGCCGTGTTCCTCGGGGAGGTTGACGCCGAGGTAGCCGAGTTTGGCTGCTTCGGACCAGAGTTGTTCTCGGTTGAAGTCGCGGCCGTGGCGTTTGCCTAGGGTGGCTACGGCTGTTCTGAGGGACTTGTGCTCGTCGGTTTCGGTCGTGGGCATGTGGCTCCTTCGTGGGGGCTGGTCGCGCTCACGCGGCGGTAGCCGCATATCGATACAGTCCCGCGCCCCTAACTGGATCGGACTACTGCCAGCAGAGAACCCACCGTTACTTGTTGGCCAGGTAGGACATTCAGCTCGGTGAGCGTGCCTGTTTGCGGTGCCGTGATCCTGTGTTCCATCTTCATCGCCTCCAGCCACAGCAAAGGCTCTCCGGCCGCCACGGCGGCGCCCTCGGCCAAGCCCTCGGCGATCCGGACCACCGTTCCCGGCATCGGAGCCAGCAAGGAGCCCGGGGCATGCTGGGTCGTCGGGTCCGGGAAGCGGGGTAGGGCCTTGAGCGCGGAGTTGTTCACGTACAGGTGGTCGCCGTACCTCGACACCTCGAACTTCCGCCGTACGCCGTCCACTTCGAGTACGACCCCGCCCGCGTCCGCGTGGATCACCCGGACCCCGTCTGTCTCCAGGCCCTCCCTCGTGTAGCGGTATCGGACCTCGTGCTCCTCGCCCGCCATCTCGTAGCGCTTCAGCTGCGGGGCCGAGTGGAGGTTTCTCCAGCCGCCGAAGCGGGAGCGGCCGACCGTGTCCGAGAGCGCGGCGGCCAGCGGAGCCAGCAAGTCTGAGGCGGGCTTGGTGAGTTCGGACAGGTGGCGGTCGTAGAAGCCCGTGTCCATGCGGGCCGTCGTGAACTCCTTGTGGCGCAGGGAGTTCAGCAGCAGGTCCCTGTTCGTGGTGGGACCGTGGATCGTCGCCCTCTCCAGCGCGCCCGCCAGTTTGCGGATCGCCTCCGCGCGCGTGGGGGCGTGGGCGACGACCTTGGCGAGCATCGGGTCGTAGTGGACGCCGATGTCGTCGCCGTTCTCGTAGCCCGTGTCCAGGCGTACGGAGGGAGGAACGGACAGTCGGTGCAGGGTGCCCGTCTGCGGGGTCCAGTCCGTCGCCGGGTCCTCGGCGTAGAGGCGGGCCTCCACGGCGTGGCCACGCGCGTGTGGGGGGCTTTCGCGAAGGGGGCGGCCCTCGGCGATGCGGATCTGTTCCGCCACCAGGTCCACGCCGAACACCGCCTCCGTCACCGGGTGTTCGACCTGGAGGCGGGTGTTCATCTCCAGGAAGTGGGCCTTGTCGTCGGCCACCAGGAACTCGACCGTGCCTGCGCCCACGTAGTCCACCGCGCGCGCGGCGCGTACGGCCAGGGTGCTCAGCTCCTCCGCGAGTTCCGGGGACAGACCCGGTGCCGGGGCCTCCTCGATCACCTTCTGGTGGCGGCGCTGGAGGGAGCAGTCGCGGGTGCCGAGGGCCCAGACCGTGCCATGGGTGTCGGCGAGGACCTGGACCTCCACGTGGCGGCCGTCCTCCACGTACGGCTCGACGAACACCTCGCCGTCGCCGAAGGCGCTCGTGGCCTCGGCGCGGGCGCTCTCCAGGGCGGGGTCCAGGTCCTCCAGGCGGCGCACGATCCGCATTCCGCGGCCTCCGCCGCCCGCGGCCGCCTTCACCAGCACGGGCAGGTCGGCCTCGCTGACCTCCCCCAGCGGCGCCAGCCCCATCAGCTGCTTCGCGCGCGTCTTGGACGCCATCGCCTCGATCGCGGACGGGGGCGGGCCGATCCAGATCAGGCCCGCGTCCAGGACCGCCCTCGCGAAGTCGGCGTTCTCGGAGAGGAAGCCGTAGCCGGGGTGCACGGCGTCGGCGCCGGAGGCCACGGCCGCCTTCACGATCAGGTCGGCGCGCAGGTAGGTGTCGGCGGGGGACGCTCCCGGGAGTCGTACGGCCGTGTCCGCCACGCGCGTGTGGAGGGCGTTCGCGTCCGGGTCCGAGTGCACGGCGACCGTACGGATGCCCAACTCACCGCAGGTACGGAAGATGCGGCAGGCGATCTCGCCCCGGTTGGCGACGAGGACAGAAGTGATCACTGGGTTTCCTCACATCCGGAAGACGCCGAAGCCGCCCCGCGCACCCTCGTAGGGCGCGGTGTGGATCGCGGACAGGCACATTCCCAGTACCGTCCGGGTGTCGCGGGGGTCGATGACGCCGTCGTCGTAGAGCCGCCCGGACAGGAACATGGGCAGCGACTCGGACTCGATCTGCTGCTCCACCATGGCGCGCAGGGCGGCGTCGCCCTCTTCGTCGTACGGCAGTCCCTTCGCGGCCGCCGACTGGCGGGCGACGATGGAGAGCACGCCCGCGAGCTGCTGGGGGCCCATGACGGCCGACTTGGCGCTGGGCCAGGCGAAGAGGAAGCGGGGGTCGTAGGCGCGGCCGCACATGCCGTAGTGGCCGGCGCCGTAGGAGGCGCCCATGAGGACGGAGAGATGGGGCACGCGGCTGTTGCTGACGGCGTTGATCATCATCGCGCCGTGCTTGATGATGCCGCCCTGCTCGTACTCCTTGCCGACCATGTAGCCGGTGGTGTTGTGCAGGAAGAGGAGCGGGATGTCGCGCTGGTTGGCCAGCTGGATGAACTGGGCCGCCTTCTGGGACTCCTCGGAGAACAGGACTCCCTGGGCGTTCGCCAGCACGCCCACCGGATAGCCGTGCAGTTCGGCCCAGCCGGTCGCCACGCTCGTCCCGTACAGGGGCTTGAACTCGTCGAAGTCGGAGGCGTCGACGATCCGGGCGATGACCTCGCGCGGGTCGAAGGGAATCTTGAGATCTCCGGGGACGATTCCCAGGAGTGCCTCCGCGTCGTACTTGGGCGGCTCGGCGGGGCCCGGATCGCCGTACGCCTTGCGGTGGTTGAGGCGGGCCACGACTCTCCGGGCCTGTCTCACCGCGTCCTGCTCGTCCACGGCGAAGTAGTCCGCGAGGCCCGACACACGCGCGTGCATCTCGGCACCGCCGAGGGACTCGTCGTCGCTCTCCTCGCCGGTGGCCATCTTCACCAGGGGCGGACCGCCGAGGAACACCTTGGCCCGCTCCTTGACCATGATCACGTGGTCGGACATGCCGGGGATGTACGCGCCGCCGGCGGTGGAGTTCCCGAAGACGACGGCGACGGTCGGGATCCCGGCGGCGGAGAGCCGGGTGAGGTCGCGGAAGATGGCGCCCCCGGGGATGAAGATCTCCTTCTGGGACGGCAGATCGGCGCCCCCGGACTCCACCAGGCTGATGCAGGGCAGCCGGTTGGCGAGGGCGATGTCGTTGGCGCGCAGGGCCTTCTTCAGCGACCAGGGGTTGCTGGCGCCGCCGCGCACGGTCGGGTCGTTCGCGGTGATCAGGCACTCCACGCCCTCGACGACCCCGATGCCGGTGACGAGGGAGGCGCCGACGGTGTAGTCGCTGCCCCAGGCGGCGAGCGGGGACAGTTCCAGGAAGGGGGTGTCGGGGTCGAGGAGCAGCTCGATGCGTTCGCGGGCGAGGAGTTTGCCGCGCTTGCGATGCCGCTCCAGGTACTTCTCACCGCCGCCCGCCAGCGCCTTCGCGTGTTCCGCGTCCAGGTCGGCGAGCTTGGCGAGCATGGCCTCGCGGTGGGAACGGTAGTCGGGGCCGGTGGTGTCGAGGGTGGTCTGCAGGATCGTCACAGCAGGGCCTCCGGGATGTCCAGGTGGCGGGAGCGCAGCCATTCGCCGAGGGCCTTGGCCTGCGGGTCGAAGCGGTGCTGGGCGGCGACGCCCTCGCCGAGGATGCCCTCGACGACGAAGTTCAGGGCGCGGAGGTTGGGGAGGTCGTGGCGGATGACGTTCAACTCGACGGTCTCCGGCAGGAGTTCGCGGAGGCGGTCGACGGTGAGGGTGTGGGCGAGCCATCGCCAGGCCTCGTCCGTGCGGGCCCAGACCCCGATGTTCGCGTTGCCGCCCTTGTCGCCGCTGCGGGCGCCGACGACGAGGCCGAGCGGGGCCCGGCGGGCCGGACCTTCCGGCAGCGGCTCGGGCAGGGGTGGTGGCGGTGGATCGTCGAGTACGGCGGTCTCCTGGGCCGGCGCCACAGGGATCCGTCGCCCGTCGTAGAGGACGGCCACATGGTCCACGGCTCCATGGGGGACGTACACATCCTCGAAGACCCCATAGGGCGAGCCCTTCCCGGGTGGTGCCAGCACATGGAACCCGGGGTAGCTGGCCAGGGCCAGTTCCACGGCGGCCCCGCCGATCGCCCGCCCGACGGCCTCCTGGTCCGTGTCCCGCACGACCAGGCGCAGCAGCGCGCTCGCCGTCTCCTCCGTCCCGGCGTCCGGGCGGTCGGTGCGGACCAGGTCCCAGTCGACGTGGGCGACCTTGGCGAGCGCGGGGTCCATCTGTTGTCGCACCAGCGCGGCCTTGGCCTCGATGTCGAGGCCGGTCAGGACGAAGGCGACCTCGTTGCGGAAGCCGCCGAGCCGGTTGAGGCCGACCTTGAGGGTGGGGGGTGGGGCCTCGCCCCGTACGCCGGAGATCCGGACGCGGTCGGGGCCGTCCTGGGTGAGCCGGACGGTGTCGAGGCGTGCGGTGACGTCTGGTCCGGCGTACCGGGCGCCCTGTGTCTCGTACAGGAGCTGGGCGGTCACCGTGCCGACGTCGACGAAGCCGCCGGTGCCGGGGTGCTTGGTGATGACGGCGGTACCGTCCTCGTGGAGTTCGGCGAGGGGGAAGCCGGGCCGTCTCAGATCGTGCTCGCCGTCGGTGAAGAAGGCGTAGTTGCCGCCGGTCGCCTGTGTCCCGCACTCCAGGACGTGTCCGGCGACGACGGCCCCGGCGAGGCGGTCGTAGTCCCTCGGCCCCCAGCCGAAGTGGGCGACGGCGGGCCCGGTGACCAGGGCCGCGTCCGTGACCCGCCCGGTGACGACGACATCGGCGCCCTCCCGCAGACAGGCCGCGATGCCGAAGCCGCCGAGGTAGGCGTGGGCGGCGAGGGCACCGGGATGTTCCCGGGTCAGGTCGTCGCCCTCGACATGCGCGACACGGACCGGCAGACCGAAGCGGTCCGCCAACTCCCTGATGCGCTCGGCGAGTCCGGCGGGGTTGAGGCCACCGGCGTTCGCCACGATCTTCACGCCCCGCTCGTGCGCGAGCCCGAGGCACTCTTCGAGTTGGCGCAGGAAGGTGCGGGCATACCCGGCTTCGGGGTCCTTGATCCGGTCACGGCCCAGGATGAGCATGGTCAGCTCGGCGAGGTAGTCGCCGGTGAGGACGTCGAGTTCGCCGCCGGTGAGCATCTCGCGCAGGGCGTCGAAGCGGTCACCGTAGAAGCCGGAGGCGTTGCCGATACGGAGGGTCATCAGATGGCCCCCTTGGGCGCGCGCCCCTTCCCCGGCGGGCCCGCGAAGGCCTGGGCGATGTCGAGCCACCGGTCGGCGTCCTCCCCCACCGCGGTCAGGGCAAGGTCGGCGCGGTGCGCGCGCTGGGTGACCAGAAGGCAGAGGTCGAGGGCGGGGCCGGTGACGCGGTCGGCGGCGTCCTCGGGGCCGTAGACCCACAACTCGCCGGAGGGAGAGGCGAGTTCGACGCGGAACTCCTCGAACGGCGGGGTCAGTCCGTGCACACCGAAGGCGAAGTCGCGGGTGCGGACGCCGAGGCGGACGATATGCCGGATCCGGTCGGTGGGGGCACGGGTGACGCCGAGCGCGTCGGCCACGTCCAGGCCGTGGGCCCAGGTCTCCATGAGGCGGGCGGTGGCCATGGAGGCGGTGGACATGGGCGGGCCGTACCAGGGGAAACGGGCGCCGTCGGGGGCGGCGCGCAGGGCCCCCGCGAGGTCCTCGCGTCCGGCACGCCAGTAGGCGAGCAGCCGGGCGGGCGGCTTGGCGGCCCCCTCCTCCGCGCCGTTGTCCACGAAGTCCCCGGGTGCGGCGAGGGCCTTCTCGACCTCGCGGGAGAAGGCCTTCGGGTCGGTCACGGCCAGCAGGGAGGAGTGGTCGGTCCAGGCGAGATGGGCGATCTGGTGGGCGACGGTCCAGCCGGGGGCGGGGGTCGCGAGCGCCCACTGCTCGGGCCTCAACTCGGCCACGAGCGCGTCGAGTTCGTCGCTCTCCGCGCACAGGTCGTCGATGACGGGCGTGGGGTCTGCCATGGGGCGAGGATGGCAGGGGGCGCCAAAACAAGCAAGCGTGCTTGCCTTAATTCATGAAGTCGCTCGTTCAAGGGCTTCTCCGCCAACGTGCCACGAGCCCCGGGCCTCCCGGTCCGGGGCTCGCTCGCGGTTCGGCACCTGGTGCGGGACGCCCCCGCGCGGGTTCGACGGGATCAGGCGGCGAGCCAGTAGGGCGTCCAGCCGCAGCCGAGCTGCGTACCGGCACCGTAGCCACCGCTGCCGTTGCCGTTCCAGCGGTGCAGACAGCCGCTCTGGGTGTTGATGGCCACCAGATCGCCCGCGCTGCCGCTGCCGATGTTCCCCAGCCCGCTGAAGCTCCTCTGCAGCTCGTACGGTTCCCAGCCGCAGCCGACCTGGACACCGGCACCGAAGTTTCCGCTGCCGTTGCCGGTCCAGCGGTACAGACAGTCGTTCTCGGTGTTGATGCCGACCAGGTCGGCATACCCGTCACCGTTCAGGTCGCCGGCGCCGCTCACATAGCCCGCGTACGATGCCCAGCCGCAGCCGACCAGGCCGGCGGCACCGAAGCTGCCGCTGCCGTTGCCGTTCCAGCGGTAAAGGCAGCCGTTGTCGGAGTTGACGGCGACCAGGTCCCCGACGCCGTCATTGTTCACATCGCCCGCTCCGGCCAGCGAACCCTCGTACGGTCCCCAGCCACAGCCGAGCTGGGTACCGGCACCGAAGCTGCCGCTGCCATCGCCGTTCCAGCGGTAGAGGCAGTTGCTGCCAGAGTTGATGGCGACCAGGTCCCCGACACCATCGCCGGTGAGGTCGCCCGCTCCGGACAGCGACTCCTTGTACGGTCCCCAGCCGCACCCGAGCTGGACTCCGGAACCGAAGTCGTTGTTCCCGTTTCCGAGCCAGCGGTACAGGCACCCTGTGAGGCCGTTCACCGCGGCGATGTCGCTGATTCCGTCGCCGTTGTAGTCGTTGCGTTTGTCGGCGATCGCGGCTTGGGCCGGAGTGCCCACGAACAGCAGGAGCACGCCTGCCGCGACACAGCACAACAACCGCGCCAGAACCCGGTGCCTTGATCTTCGCATGTCTCTCCCCCAAGGGTCTGCTGATGTCAGGCGACAGCCGCCGACGATGGAGACGGTAGGGACGAGGGCGGGTGCGCCGCGTCCAGCAGTGGGTGTAACTCCCGCTCCACTGTGGGTGGTAGCCGCGTTTTCACTGCAACTCGCTTACTACATCGAAAGATTGACGTTTCATCATGTACGGGGGCGCTACGCTGCGGCGATGCGGATGCGTACGCCCCGGCCGCTCGTCGTCGACACCCTGCTCGCGCTCGCCACGGCCTGGGCAGCCGTCCGGCTGGGGCAGCGGTCGGTGTCACCGGGCTGGCCCGAACTCGATGCGGGCGCCTATGCACTGATCGGTCTGATACATCTGCCGGTCGCGCTGCGGAGCCGGGCGCCGTTGGTGGTCTTCGCTCTCGTGCAGTGCGCCGGAGCCGTCTACATCACCCTGGGCTACTGGCCGTTGATGTCCGCGTTCGGTTCGATGCTCGTCCTGTACACGGTGGCGTCGATGCGCCCGGCGCGGACCGCCGTCGGCTGCGCCGCAGTGATGACCGTCGTATGGATCTACGCCTCCGCGATCAATGACCGTATGACCCTGGGATCTGCGGTGAACCAGGCGTTGCTGTACTGCTCGATGCTGGTGTGGCTGGGAACGCGCGTCCGTCTCTCCAGCGAAATCAGCCAGACACTGCGCGTGCGGCAGGCCGAGCGGACCCGTCGCGAGGTCACGGAGGAACGCGCGCGCATCGCGCGTGAGCTGCACGACGTGGTGGCCCCTCACATGTCGGTGATCTCCGTGCAGGCGGGCCTGGCCCGGTTCGTCGTCCACTCCGACACGGCAACGGCCCACAACGCGCTCCGCATCATCGAGGACACCAGCGGTGAAGCCCTTGAGGAGCTGCGGCGCGTGCTCCAGATACTGCGGCACGACGAGGTGGGCGGTACCGAGTGCGCCGCCCCCATGCCCACCCTCGCCCGCCTCGGCGACCTGGTCGAGCGGATACAGGCCGGTGGTGTCCCCGTCGATCTGCACGTCGAGGGCACTGTGCGGCCCCTCGCGCCCGGTGTCGAACTATGCGCGTACCGCGTCGTGCAGGAGGCCCTGACCAACGTGCTCAAACACACCGATCACGCGCTGGTACGAGTACGTCTCCACTACCGGCAGGACGAACTGTCGGTCAGCGTCACCGACGACGGACACGGGGCGACTTCCGGCCGGGTTCCGGAAAAGCGCGGACATGGCTTGATGGGCATGCGGGAGCGGGTCAAGCTCTATGGCGGGACGATCAGCGCCGGCCCACACGACGGGGGAGGGTTCGCAGTCCGCCTGACCCTGCCGACCCCGGCGGCCGCGGCGGCCGCCGCACGATGGGGAGACGACGACACGAGATGATCAGAGTGCTCGTCGTCGACGACCAGTTCCTCATCCGCGCCGGACTCACCGGACTGCTCGACGCCGCGCCGGGTTTCGAGGTCGTGGGCCAGGCGGGGGACGGTGAGGAGGCGGTCCGGCTGGCCGCCAGGACACGCCCCGACGTGATCCTCATGGACATCAGGATGCCAGGCATGAGCGGCATCGAGGCGATCGAGCGCATCCTCGCCGGCGCGGGAGGACCCCTTCCGCGGGTCCTGGTCCTGACCACCTTCGACCTCGACGAGTACGTGTACGGCGCGCTACGTGCAGGCGCGTCCGGCTTTCTCCTCAAGAACTCGGGGCCCGAGCGACTGCTGGCCGCGGTCACCGCGGTCCAGGGCGGTGACGCGCTGTTCGCCCCCAGCGTGACCCGGCGGCTGGTCGAGGCGTTCGTCCGCCAGGTCCGGTCCGCACCGGCCGCCACGCCCCCTTCGGCCCTCGGCATGTTGACGTCCCGCGAGACCGAGGTCCTCAAGCTCATCGCGCACGGCCTGTCGAACCTGGAGATCGCCGACCGGCTCTCCATCAGCGAGGCGACGGTCAAGACACACCTCAACCGCACCATGACCAAGCTGAACCTGGGCAGCCGGACCCAGGCCGTGGTGCTGGCGTACGAGAGCGGACTGGTGACTCCGGGGGGATGACGCCACCAGCCTGGCAGACCGCGACTCCCCACCGGATAATCGCGTGCACCCCGCCCTCGTACGGCAGTACCGTCGCCCGGTGATCGATGACGACGGGTACTTCGGAGAGTCCGTCGCGGCGGCGTACGACAAGTCGTCGGCGGAGATGTTCACGGCGGACGCGGTGGAGCCAGTCGTGGACCTGCTGGCAGAGCTCGCCGGGCAGGGGCGGGCCCTCGAACTCGGCGTCGGTACCGGGCGGATCGCGTTGCCGCTCGCTCGACGCGGGGTCGAGGTGCGCGGGATCGAGTTGTCCCGGGCGATGGCGGAGCGGCTGAGGGGCAAGCCCGGTGGTGACGCGGTCGGTGTGACGATCGGGGACTTCGCGTCGGCCCGCGTACCCGGCGCCTTCACCCTCGCCTACCTCGTCTACAACACGATCATGAACCTGACGAGTCAGGACGCCCAGGTGGACTGCTTTCGCAATGTCGCGGCCCACTTGGAACCCGGCGGGACCTTCGTCGTCGAGGTCATGGTTCCCGAGCTGCGCAAGCTCCCGCCCGGACAGAGAGCCGTGCCCTTCCACGTCGGCGAGAAGCGACTCGGCTTCGACACCTACGACGTCGCCACCCAGGCGATGGCCTCGAACCATGTCAAGGTCGAGGACGGCCGGGGCTCGTTCTGGACGATTCCGTTCCGGTACGTCTGGCCCGCGGAGCTCGACCTGATGGCCCGGTTGGCCGGGATGCGGCTGCGGGACCGCTGGGAGGACTGGAGCCGCGCGCCGTTCACGCATGAGAGCGGGAAGCATGTGTCGGTGTGGGAGAAGGCCGCGGACTGATCAGCCGGCCCAGTCGTAGACCTCGGCCTCCCGGCCGGAGTTGTACAGCCGGGCGTAGGTGCCGCCCCAGGCCAGCAGCTCGTCGTGGCGACCTGTCTCGGTGATGCGGCCGTGCTCGATCACGACGATGCGGTCGGCGTCCGGGGCCAGGTCCAGGTCGTGGGTGATCATGATCGTCGTACGGCCGGCCATCAGGCGGCGCAGGGGGTCGACGATACGGCGGGCGGCCAACGCGTCCAGGCCGGTGGTCGGTTCGTCGAGGACCAGGACCGGGGCGTCACGGAGGATGGCCCTCGCTATCGCCAGGCGTTGCAGCTGGCCTCCGGACAGGCGGGCCGAGTTGGGGTCGACCTGGGTGTCGTAGCCGTCCGGGAGGCCCATGACGAAGTCGTGCGCGTCGGCCGCCCGTGCCGCTTCGACGATGGCCTCCTCGCTCGCCCCGGGCCTGCCGCAGGCGATGTTCGCGCGGACCGTGTCGTGCAGGACCAGGGTCTCCTGGGGGAGCAGGGCCACGTATTCGCGCAGGCGGTCGAGGGGGAAGTCGCGCAGCGGGACGCCGTCCAGCAGGACTTCGCCCGCCTCCGGGTCGTAGAAGCGCGGCAGGAGTTTGGAGAGGGTGGACTTGCCCGCTCCGCTGGGGCCGGTGATGATCACCAGCTCGCCGGGGTGGACCGTGAAGGAGAGGTCCGAGAGGGCCAGCCCCTCCGTGCCCGGGTAGCGGAAAGAGACGTTCCGCAGTTCCACCGTGCCGTCGGGGCGGCCGGTCCTGCGCTGGGTGGCGCCCGCCGGGTCGGTCACCGACGGCCTCGCGTCCAGGATCTCGACCAGTCGCTCCGCGCCTGCCGTGGCCGCGGTGACCAGCAGGCCGAGTTGGGCGAGGCTGCGGACCGGTGGGTAGAGGTAGCTCAACAGGGCGGCGAAGGAGAGGAGTTGGCCCAGGGTCATCTGGCCCTCCGAGATCTCCCATACGCCGATGCCGATCACGGCCAGCACACAGAGCGTCTCGATGACCTGGACGAGTTGGCCGTATGCCTGGTTCAGACGGGCCGAGCGAACCGCCGCCCGGAACCACGCCGTGGCCTCCTGCCGCAGCCGGCGGCGCTCGGCGTCCTGGCGGCCGTAGGCCTGGGTGAGGACGAGGTTGCCGAGGGACTCCTCGACGACGGAGGTGACCGCGCCGTCGGCGACCCGGCCGTCCCGCGCGACGGACTTGACCCCGGCGGAGAACCTCCGCGCGGCCAGCCAGAACAGCGGGGCCAGCGCGAAGGTGGCGGCGGCCAGGTCCCAGCGCAGCCAGAACGCGGCGGCCGCGTAGAAGACCGCGCTGAAGACGGCGGACGCGGTGCCGATCAGGCCGGACACGGCCATCTGCTCGATGGACTCGACGTCTCCGGTCAGGCGTGACAACAGGTCGCCCTGGCGGTGGCGTTGGAAGAAGTGCGGCGGCAACTTCTGCACATGGTCGAAGACATGCTCGCGCAGTCTCATCACGAACCGTTCGGACACCCATACGGCGAGGGAGCCGCCCGCGTAGCCGACGGCGGCGCCGGCCACGGCGAGGGCGAGCCACTGGGCGGCCGGTGACCAGAAGGCGTCCAGGGAGCCCTTCTGGAGCGCGTTGTCGGTGAGTTCGCCGAACAGCAGGATCGCGGCGGTCTCGGCGAGCGCGCCCAGCACGGTGCACAGCCAGACGGCGACGAGCCAGCGGCGCAGTCCTCTGGTCATCGGCCAGAAACGACTAAATGCGACGCGTGGACGGAGGGAGGGGAGACCCGCGGGCACATGTTCTTCGGCAATGGGTACGGCCGCGGAAACCGATACAGGAAATCCGTATTCGGACAGTACGAAATCCTGTGGCACCGCCCGCGGATAATCGGCCTCCGAATTACGCCGGGCCCTGCCTTTGTGCTTGCGCATCTCCCCTCCCGATTACGTCAGCCGACCCGGCGAGGCGGTACGGGCTCACCCGGGCGGGGGCCACGGCGGCCCGGCTGGCGGGGCGGCGGGACCTGGTTCAGATTCTGGTTCGGATTGGGGCCGGCGTTCTGGCCCGCATTCCCATTCCCTCGCGGCGTGAGGGGAGCGATCACCCTGAAGCTCATACTAATCCTCCTGAGTTTCCAGTACGTGCGCCGGATGAGAAGGAACTTAACAGCTCCCTCCGCGATGCAGGCGAAAACTCAGAAAGAAAGGCGCCGATAAACGCTGTGAATACCTTGGTGATTCCTAGGGAGTTCCTGGGTCACCCCCTCCGACCTGCGAACGGACCGCCCCCATGCTCGCCGCGATCACCAGCGCGATGGCGAGTGCCTGGACCGCCGACAGGGCCTGGTCGAGGATCAGGAAGCCCGCGAGGGCGGCCAGGGCGGGCTCCAGGCTCATGAGGATCGCGAAGGCGGAGGCGGGCAGGGTGCGCAGGGCGAGGAGTTCGAGGGTGTAGGGCAGCACGGAGGACATCAGGGCCACCGCCGCGCCCAGGCCCACGGTCACCGGGTCGAGGAGTTTCGTGCCCGACTCCGCGATGCCCAGCGGCAGGAACGCCAGCGCGCCGACGGCCATGGCCAGGGCGAGGCCGTCGGCCTGCGGGAAGCGGCGGCCGGTGCGGGCGCTGAAGACGATGTACGCCGCCCACATGGAGCCCGCGGCCAAGGCGAAGGCCACGCCCCATGGGTCCAGGTCGCCGAAGTCACCGCCGCCGAGGAGGAAGACTCCGGCGAGCGCGAGTCCGGCCCAGACCGCGTTGACCGCGCGGCGGGAGGCGAGCACCGAGAGCGCGAGCGGGCCGAGCACCTCCAGGGTGACCGCGGGGCCGAGGGGGATGCGGTCGACGGCCTGGTAGAAGAGGCCGTTCATCGCGGCCATGGTGAGACCGAAGGCGACGACCGTGCCCCAGTCGGCCCGGGAGTGGCCGCGCAACCGGGGGCGGCAGACGAGCAGCAGGACGACCGCGGCGGCCATCAGCCGCAGCGTCACGACGCCGAGCGCCCCCGCCCTCGGCATCAGCAGCACGGCCAGCGCGGCGCCGAACTGCACGGAGACAGCGCCGGCGAGCACCAGGCCGACGGGGCCGAGGGTGGTGCGGCGGCGGGACGCGCCGACGGCGGCGGACGGGGTCGTGGAGACGCCGGCCGTGGCGGGGGTGTCGGGCGTGGTCACGGGCGGTCCAGATGCTCGGCTCGGAGTGGTCCGGTGGCGTGCACCGCGCTGTCCAGTCGGATGCACTTCCGAGTTCAGAGTAATGGACCGTCGTCAGGCGCGTAAACCCGTTATGCCGCTGTCTCGGGCCGTGAGACGTCAGATACCGGGCCGGGGCCTGTTCGGCGGTCGGGAGTTGGCTGAGCAAGAAACTCAGGGCCGCACCATGAACACATCGACCGGGTCCTCGCTCTCCACGACGAAGCCGTGCCGCTCGTACAGCCGCTGGGCCGCGCTGCCCTGGAGGACGTTCAGGCGGACGGGTTCGCCGCCGACGTCGGTGCGGGCGAGCAGGGTGCGCAGGACGGCCGAGCCGAGGCCGCGGCCCTGCAGGCGCGGGTCGATGAAGAAGTGCTCCAGCCAGTGCCCGTCGTCCGCCCGCCGCAGCGCCACACAGCCCGCGAACCGGCCCCCGGCCTCGATGACCGACATGTCCGCCGCGACGAAGGCGTCCCGGAACCGCTGCCGCACCCGGTGCTCGTCGAATCGCCCCAGCCGCTCCAGGTCAGGGCGCATCACCACGGCCCGCAACTCGACGATGACCTCGACGTCGGCCGGGTGCGCGGGACGCAGGGTCCACTCCACTCCCTCCAGGAGCCCGCCCTGCCGTCCCAGGGCGGTGTCGGCCATGACCTCACTCCGCACCGCGCGGGCGTGCGCGGGATCCTGCTCGCTCACGTTTTTCGGTCGAGTTCCTCCGCCAACACCTCCACCAGATGTTTCCCCCGCACTCCCGCAAGCTGCTCCAACTGCGTACGGCAGGAGAACCCGTCGGCCAGTACCACCGCGTCCTCGGGCGCCTCCCGTACCGACGGCAGCAGCTGCTCCTCCGCGCAGGCCCGCGACACCTCGAAGTGCCCTTTCTCGAAGCCGAAGTTGCCCGCAAGGCCGCAGCAGCCTCCGGTCAACTCGCCGGTGAGTCCGGCGGCCTCGCGCAGGCGTCGGTCGGCCGTGTCGCCGAGGACCGCGTGCTGATGGCAGTGGGTCTGGCCGACGACCGGACGGTTCAGGGCCGGTGGCCGCCAGTCGGGGGCGAGTTGCTCCAGCGCCTCCGCGAAGGTGCGGACCCGTGCGGCGAGACGGGCGGCGCGCGGGTCGTCGTGCAACAGCTCGGGGAGATCGGTGCGGAGGGCGGCGGCGCAGCTCGGCTCCAGGACGACGAACACCGGCGGCTGAGCCACGTCGTCCATTTCCGGCAGCAGGAACGGCTCCACCAGGTCCAGCGTGCGGCGCAACACCGCGCGGGCCAGGTCGAGTTGGCCCGTGGAGAGATACGTCAGCCCGCAGCAGGCGCGGCCGCGGGTGCGGCCCCAGGGTGCGGACGCGCCGACGCCCTCGACCTCGCCGTCCTTCGACCGCCGCACGTTCCACGGCCGCGTCGGCAGCTCGACGGCCCCGATCCCGGCCGCCTCCAGCACCCGCACCGCCGCCCGGCCGACGTCCGGCGAGAGGTGCTCGGTGAAGGTGTCCGGCCACAGGAACACCATCTGCCCGGGCATCTCGGGTTCCCCTCCCGCCCGCGCCTCGGCCATCCACCCCCGCGTGCGCTTCCGGTTCCGCCGCCGCAGCCACTGGCTGAACGTCTCCGTCGCCACCTTCGGAATCCGCCGCTCGGCCGCGATCCCGCCGATCCGTTTGGCGAGGGCCCCCAACGGCCGTACGGCAGCGAGGGCGTTGACCACGGGAGCCATCCGCAGCCGCTCCACCCAGCGCAGCCACTGCGGCAGCCGGCCCATGCTGTAGTGGCCGGCCGGCCGCCGTCGCCCCGCGTAGTGGTGGTGCAGGAACTCCGCCTTGTACGTGGCCATGTCGACCTCGACCGGGCAGTCGGACCGGCAGCCCTTGCAGGACAGGCACAGGTCCAGCGCGTCCCGCACCTCCTCTGACCGCCAGCCGTCGGTCACCACGCCGCCCGCCTCCCCCGCGAGCATCTCGTGCAGCAGCCGGGCACGCCCGCGCGTGGAGTGCGCCTCCTCGCCGGTGGCCCGGAACGACGGGCACATGACGGCGGACCCGGTCGCCGATGTCGTACGGCATTTCGCGACCCCCACGCAGCGCCGTACGGCAGCGGAGAAGTCGCCGCCGTCGGCCGGGTACCCGAACGCGACGTCGACCGGTTTCCGGGGCAGCACGGAGAAGCGGAGGTTGGTGTCGAGGGGCGCCGGGCGGACCAGCATCCCGGGGTTGAGCAGGTCGTCGGGGTCCCACACCGCCTTGGCGCGCGCGAACAGGGCCACCATCTCGGCGCCGTACATCCGAGGCAGCAGTTCGGCCCGCGCCTGTCCGTCCCCGTGCTCCCCGGACAGCGACCCGCCGTGCGCCGCGACGAGATCGGCGAGTTCCTCGGAGAAACGCCGGAAGCGGGCGATGCCCGGCGGGGTGAGCAGGTCGAAGTCGATGCGGACGTGGATGCACCCGTCACCGAAGTGTCCGTACGGCGTCCCGCGCAGCCCGTGCGCCCCGAGCAGCCCCCGGAAGTCCCGCAGATAGGCCCCCAGCCGCTGCGGCGGCACCGCGCAGTCCTCCCAGCCGGGCCAGGCCTCGGAACCGTCCGGCATCCGGGTCGCCGTACCGCTGGCGTCCTCGCGGATCCGCCACAGCGCCCGCTGTCCGGCCGGGTCGGTCACCACGAGCGCGTCGAGGACGTCGGCCGCGCGCACGATCCCCTCGGCACGCGCGCGTGCCTCGGCCGGTGACTCCCCGCCGGTCTCCACGAACAGCCAGGCACCGCCCCTCGGCAGCGAGACCGCCGAGGGCACCAGGTCGGCTGCCATGCCCTCCACCGTCAGGGGGCGGTGCTGCAGCAGCCCGGCTGCGGCCTCGGCGGCCGCGCCTTCGTCCGCGTACCCCAATACCGCGAGCACACGCGCGCGTGGCGCCTCGACGAGTCGTACGACGGCTTCGGTGAGGACGCCGAGAGTGCCCTCGCTGCCGCAGAAGGCCCGGGCGACGTCGGCCCGGTTCTCCGGCAGCAGGGCGTCCAGGGCGTACCCGGAGATCCGGCGGGGCAGCTCGGGGAAGCCGGTCCGCAGCCGCGCCAGCTCACCGTCGACCAGCTCCCGCAGCCCCGCGGGCGCCCCGGCCCACCCCTGCCCGAGCCGCAGCCGCTCCCCGCGCGCGGTGACGACATCGAGCTCGCTCACACTGTCCGCGGTCGTCCCCCACGCCACCGAGTGCGAGCCGCACGAGTTGTTCCCGATCATCCCGCCGAGCGTGCAGCGGCTGTGCGTGGACGGATCGGGCCCGAACCGCAGCCCGTGCGGGGCGGCGGCGTCCTGGAGCCGGTCGAGCACGAGGCCCGGCTGGACGACCGCGGTGCGGGCCTCGGGGTCCAGGGAGACCAGCCGGTTCATGTGCCGGGTGAAGTCGAGCACGACCCCGGTCCCGGTGGCCTGCCCGGCGATGGACGTACCCCCGCCCCGCGCCACCACGGGCACCCCCCGCGCCCGGCAGACCTCCAGTACGGCGGCCACGTCGTCGGCGTCTCTGGGCGCCACGACCCCGAGCGGAACGCGCCGGTAGTTGGACGCGTCCATGGTGACCAGGGCCCGCGACGCGGTGTCGAATCCGACATCACCTCGAACAGACCTGCGCAGCTCGGCTTCGAGTTCCGTCATGTGTCCAGGAAACCAAAGTCGCCGTCTCACCCGACGGACTACGTTTCGACCAGGTTTCCCCGGGCGGCTACCCTCCAGTCGTGGCTGAGATCCAGATTCCTGCTGACATCAAGCCCGCCGACGGTCGATTCGGCGCGGGCCCCTCCAAGGTGCGGGTGGAGGCGCTGGACGCCCTCGCCGCGACCGGTACGTCCCTCCTCGGTACCTCCCACCGCCAGGCCCCGGTCAAGAACCTGGTCGGCCAGGTGCGCGAGGGAATCTCCGAGCTGTTCCAGCTCCCCGAGGGCTATGAGGTCGTCCTCGGCAACGGCGGCTCGACCGCGTTCTGGGACATCGCGACGCACGGCCTGATCGAGAACAAGTCGCAGCACCTGACCTTCGGCGAGTTCTCGTCGAAGTTCGCGAAGGCCTCCAAGCTGGCCCCCTGGCTGGCCGAGCCGACCGTCATCTCCTCCGACCCCGGCACGCACCCGGAGCCGGCAGCCGAGGCGGGCGTCGACGTGTACGCCTTCACCCACAACGAGACCTCGACGGGTGTCGCGGCCCCGCTGAAGCGGGTCGCGGGCGCCGACTCCGGGTCCCTGGTCCTGGTCGACGCGACGAGCGGCGCCGGCGGCCTTCCGGTGGACGTGTCGGAGACGGACGTCTACTACTTCGCCCCGCAGAAGTCCTTCGCCTCCGACGGCGGCCTGTGGATCGGCGTGTTCTCCCCGGCCGCGATCGAGCGCGCGGAGCGGATCCACGCGTCCGGCCGCCACATTCCGGAGTTCTTCTCGCTGCCCACGGCGATCGACAACTCCCGCAAGAACCAGACGTACAACACCCCGGCGCTGGCCACCCTCTTCCTCCTCAACCAGCAGCTGGAGTGGATCAACGGCCAGGGCGGCCTCGCGTGGTCCACGGCCCGCACGAAGGACTCGTCCACCCGCCTCTACACCTGGGCGGAGGAGTCCAAGCACGCGACCCCGTTCGTCACGGACCCGGCCAAGCGCTCCCAGGTCATCGGCACGATCGACTTCGCGGACGAAATCGACGCGGCCGCCATCGCCAAGGTCCTGCGCGCCAACGGCATCGTCGACACCGAGCCCTACCGCAAGCTCGGCCGCAACCAGCTGCGCGTGGCGATGTTCCCGGCGATCGACCCGGCGGACGTCGAGGCACTGACGAAGTGCGTCGACTACGTGATCGACAAGCTCTGATCACTTCGGTACGACGATGAGGGGCGCCCGGTGAACACCGGGCGCCCCTTGTCGTCCGTCGGCTCGCGCTCAGCTCACGCTCAGCCGCGGAAGCCGAGCAGCGCGTGCAGGTCGTCGCCGGTGACCGGGGTGGCCGGCGTGGCGGTGCCTGTCAGGGCCGATGCCGTGGCCGGCTGGGCCGCCGCCGGCTTCGGGTCGGGGAGCTTCTTGCAGGTCGCGTCGGCGGTGCCGTGGCCGCGCGGGACGGTGCCGTCGGTCAGGTACTTGGCGAGGTACTTGTCGAGACAGGCGTTGCCGCTCAGGGTGATGCCGTGGTTGCCGCCGCCCTGCTCGACGACCAGGCTGGAGTGCTTGAGCAGCCGGTGGACGGTGACGCCGCCCTGGTACGGGGTGGCCGCGTCGTCGGTCGCCTGGAACAGGAGCACCGGCGGGAGCTTGGAGTTGGCGACGTTCACCGGCTTCAGCGTCTTCGTGGGCCAGAACGCGCACGGCGCGTTGTACCAGGCGTTGCTCCAGGCCATGAAGGGAGCCTTCTCGTAGACGGCCCAGTTGTCCTTCTGCCACTGCTTCCAGTCGCGCGGCCAGGAGGCGTCACGGCACTGCACGGCGGTGTAGACGCTGTAGCCGTTGTCGCCGGAGGCGTCGATCGCGGCGAGGTTCTCGTACGCCTCGACCAGCGGGGCGGCGTTCTTGTCGTTCACGTACGCGGCGAACGCTGTGGCCAGGCCGGGCCAGTAGCCGTTGTAGTAGCCGCCCGGGATGAAGGTGTCCTCCAGCTCGGCCGCGCCCACCTTGCCGCCGACCGGGTGCTTCGCCAACTCGGCCTGCATCGCGTACCACTTGGCCTCGATCCTGGCCGGGTCGGTGCCGAGCTTGTAGGTGGAGTCGTACTTGGCGATCCACGCCATCAGCGCCTTGTGGCGGGCGTCGAAGGCGTAGTCCTGCGAGATGTTGGCGTCGTACCAGACCCCGTCGGGGTTCACGATCGAGTCGAGGACGAGTCGGCGTACGTGGGTCGGGAAGAGCTTCGCGTAGACCTGGCCGAGGTAGGTGCCGTACGAGTAGCCGAAGTAGTTGATCTTCTTGGCGCCGAGGGACTTGCGGATCGAGTCCATGTCCTTCACGGCGTTGATCGTGTTGATGTACGGCAGCACGCTCGCGTACTTGCGGCCACAGGCGGCGGCGAAGGACTTCGCGCGCTCCAGGTTGGCCTTCTCGATCGCGGGCGTTCTCGGGACGCTCGCGGGACGCACCGGGTTGAAGTAGCCCGGCTTGCAGTCGAGGGCGGGCTTGCTCTCACCGACACCGCGCGGGTCGAAACCGATGACGTCGTACTGGGAGGCGACCGCCTTGGGCAGGCTGGAGGCCACGAACGCGGCGAGCGTCAGCCCACTCCCACCGGGGCCGCCCGGGTTGACCAGCAGCGGGCCCTGGTACTTCTCCGCGGTGTGCGGCACCCGGGACAGGGCCAGGGTTATCTGGCGTCCCTTCGGCTTGGCGTAGTCGAGCGGCACCTTCACCGACCCGCACTGCAGGGTCGGGTTGTCGTCGGTACCGCACTTCTTCCAACTGACCTTCGCCGGAAGGGCGGTGGCCGAGGGCACTGACGTACTGGCCGCCGCGGGAACGGCCACGACGGTCCCCGCGAGGACAACGGCCGCACCGCCGAGCACAGTTGCGCTTCTTCTCATGAACTTCTCTCAGCACATGGGGGGTTGGGGTCAGGACCGAAAGCCTCACGGTCCTGACCGAATCCTGCCGAAGCACCGATCGAATGAGAAACACCTGAACGAGAGATTTGAATCTCCTTTGATCCTGAGCCTCACAGACCGGGACGAGGACACCCCGCGCTCATGTCGCTTCCGCGCGGACGATCAGTGTGCCGATGTGGCCGGCGTGCGGAGCGTCGAGAACCCGCGCTTCGGCCGAGGCGAAGCCGGCCCGGGTGAGCAGCCGCTCCCACACGGCAGGACGGTAGCTGTAGCGGTAGGTGAACATGGCCCTGCCCGCGAAGCCGCCCTTGTACATGCCCTGCGGGCCGTACGCGCCGGGGATGGCGGGACGGGCGCCCTCTCCTCACGCCGCCGTACAACTCACACTCGGCACACCCCCGCCCCCAGGCGCTCCCCCGAACCCGAAACTCGCCGAACCGCCCACCGGGACCGCCCCGTTGTGCGAGGCGTTCGTCGCCGTCACGGTCGAACCGGACTGCGTGTACGACGCGTTCCACATGGACGTCACCTGCTGGGCGCCCGGCCAGGTCCAGGTCACCTTCCAGGAACTGAGCGCCGCAGAACCGGAGTTGGTCACCTTCACCTCGGCGTTGAAGCCGCTGCCCCAGTCGCTGCTGACGGTGTAGGCGGCGGTGCAGGCCGCCGTGCCGCCGCCCGGGTCACCGGGGTCGCTGCCGCCGCCCGAGGCCGGGAACCCCGGCGCCTTCACGCTCGCCAGATACCCGTCCTTCACGGTGTCCACCGTCTGCCAGTCGTCCTTGAGGATCCCGCCCGTGTCACCGGAGTTCGGGTTCCACGACCAGAAGGTCCAGTGGAAGGAGTCGGCGCCGTACGTCGACGTCGGGCGGAGATAGGACACCAGTGCCGCCAGCCACTTCTGGTCCACGGTGGACGCCAGCGTCGTACCGAACTCGCCCACCCACACCGGCGCGATGTTCTGCTTGAAGATGTAGCCCCAGTACTTGTCCCAGATCCCCGGCATGTTGGCGGGGAACGCCGGATCGCTGAACCAGCTCTGCTGGGCCACGCTCGTCGCGTAGTCGTGGGCCGAGTACACCACCCGGTTGGCCACGCTCAGCTGGACCGGGTACTGGGCCACGCCCATCAGGTTGCCGCCCCACCAGCCGGAGACGCCGTTGAAGGTCTGCACGCCCTCGACGAAGATCAGGAGGTCGGAGTTCACGCCCAGCACCGCGTTCCCCGCCCTCTGGGCCGCGAGGCGCCAGTCCGTGGCAGTGTCTCCGCAGCCCCAACAGGCCGGGTCATGCGGCTCGTTGTGCAGATCTATGCCTACGACCGTGTCCTGGCCCTTGTAACGCGTCGCCAGCGCCTTGAGGTTGGCGATCCACGTGGACTCCGGCACCGCGGCCGTGTACCAGAGCGCCGACTGGCCGCCCGAGTCCGGCCGGTGCCGGTCGAGGATGACCTTGAGGCCGTCCTGACCGGCGTACGACACGATCCTGTCCAGGACGCCGAGAGAGTTCAGCCCCTGGAGGTCGGCGTTCTTGCCGCTGGAGAAGTCGATGCTGTTGGGGACCGTGCCCGACTTGAAGATGTCGTCGCTGAACGGGATGCGGATGGTGTTGTAGCCCAGTGACTTCATCTGGTCGATCATGGACTTGTAGTCGCGGGACCAGAGGCCGTGGACGACGTAGTTGCCGGTCTCGAAGCCGAACCAGTTGATCCCGGCGATCCGGACCGGCTGCCCGGACGCGTCCAGGATCTGACGGCCGTTGGTGTGCCAGTAGCCGGCGCCGGCGTCGGCCGCCCGGACCGTCTCGGCCCGGGCCGCCTGTACACCGGCCAGCGGCAGCACAAGCGCCGCGGTCACCGCACACAGCGCTTTTCGCAAGCTGCGGAACATGTCGCTGCTTCCTCTCGGGAGGCAGGGGCCCGGAACCTGGTGGGAGCGCTCCCACAACCCTGCACCTCCTATGGAAGTCAGGTCACATGGACACGTCAAGACACTGGACGTCACGGCGTTCGCCGGACGTCACCTGCTCAGCTTCTGGAACCTCCGCACCGCCAGCGGCAGGAAGATCGCCGTCAGCACCACCGGCCACACCCCGGCCATCAGCAGGGCGTGCTGCTCCACCCAGGAGTCCCCGCCGCCCACCGGCGTCCCGAACAGGTCCCGGGTCGCCGCCGCCGTGGAGGAGATGGGGTTCCACGCGGCCACCGCGCCCAGCCAGTCGGGCATCAGCTGCGGCGCCACGAAGATGCTGGAGATCATCGTCAGCGGGAAGGCGACCGCGAAGAGACCGCCCGCCGCCTCCGGGTTGGGGACCATGAGCCCGAGCCACACCCCGATCCAGATCAGCGCGAACCGGAGCCACAGCAGCAGTCCGAAGGCGGCCAGGAAGCCGATCCCGCCGTCCGGACGCCAGCCCATCGCCACCGCCGTGAGCATCATGATCGCCAACTCGGCGCAGGCGACGAGCAGATCGGTCACCCCGCGACCGGCGACCACCGCGGAGGAGGCCATCGGCATCGAGCGGAACCGGTCGATCACGCCCTTCGTGGCGTCGTACACCACGAGGGTCGCGGTGTTGATGAAGCCGAAGGCCATCGTCATCACGAACATCCCGGGCATCAGGAAGTCCTTGTAGTCCCCGCCGCCGGGCACCTGCATGGCGCTGCCGAAGACATAGCCGTAGAGCAGGACGGAGAGGATCGGGAAGCCCAACTGCCAGGCGATGTTGATCGGTTGGCGCTGATAGTGGGTGAGGCCGCGGCGGACGATGTTCCAGACGTCGGCGAGCACCCAGTAGGTGCGGCCGTGGGTGGCCTCCAGTGTGCTCATGCCGCCGTCTCCTTGGTCTCCGTGCGGTGTCCGGTCAGGCGCAGGAACACGTCGTCGAGGCTCGGCCTGCGCAGTCCGATGTCCTCGACCCTCACACCCTCGTCCTGGAGGGTGCGAGCCACCTCCGTGAGCGCCGAGACCCGGTCGACGACCGGGGCGTGCACCCGCAACTCCCCCTCCTCCGCCTCGGGTTCACCGTCGGAGACCCGGGCGACGACCTTCACCACGCGCGGGATGTCCGACCGCTCGGCGACCACGACCTCGATACGGTCGCCGCCGACCCGGTCCTTGAGTCCGTCCGGGGTGTCGTCGGCGATGGCCCGGCCCTGGTCGATGACGGTGATGCGGGAGGCGAGCTTGTCGGCCTCCTCCAGGTACTGGGTGGTCAGCAGGACCGTCGTGCCGCTGGCCACCAACGCCCTTACGGACTCCCAGACTTCGCCCCGGCTACGGGGGTCGAGCCCCGTCGTCGGCTCGTCGAGGAAGAGGACGGCGGGCGCGAGGATCATGGAGGCGGCGAGGTCGAGGCGGCGCCGCATTCCGCCGCTGTACTTGCCCACGCCCTTGTCGGCGGCGTCGGTGAGGTCGAACTGCGCCAGGAGTTCGGCGGCCCGCCGCTTGGCCCGTTTGCCGCCGAGGTGGAACAGCCGGCCGAACATCTCCAGGTTCTGCCGGCCGGTGAGGACCTCGTCCACGGCCGCGTACTGCCCGGTGAGGCCGATCCTCGACCGCACCTCGCGCGAGTGCCGGACCACGTCGAGGCCGGCGACGGTGGCCCGGCCGCCGTCCAGCCGGACCAGCGTGGACAGGATGCGGACCGCCGTGGTCTTGCCCGCGCCGTTCGGCCCGAGCAGGCCGTGCACGGTGCCCTCCCGGACGGCGAGGTCGAAGCCGTCGAGGGCGCGTTTCTCGCCGTACCGCTTCTCCAGGCCCTCGGCGTGGACGGCGTATCCGTCGTCGGTCATGGGTTCCCCCTTCTCTCCTCAACTGAGTACACCGTACCCGATTGCGCGTACGCTGTACTCAATTATTCGGCGGAACTAAGCTGCACCCATGACGAGCAGCGGGGACACCAGTGGCAGCGGGGACATCGTCCGCACGCTCGAACTGCTGTGGGACGGCACTCCGCGGCCCAGTCGGGGCCCGAAGCCGGGGCTGACCCTGGACCGGATCGTGGAAGCGGCCGTCCGGATCGCGGACGAGGAGGGGTTCGACGCGGTCTCGATGCGCCGGATCGCCACCGAGCTCGGCACCGGAGCGATGTCCCTGTACCGGTATGTGCCCGGCAAGGCCGAGCTGCTCGATCTGATGCTCGACCGCGTCCAGCGTCCCTCCGACAACCCGGCCGACCTCGGCGACGGCTCATGGCGCTCCGCGCTTGAGGCCATGGCCCGCGCCACGCTCGCCCTCTACACCCGCCACCCCTGGCTGCTCGGTGTCAACCAGGTCCGTCCGCTGCTCGGTCCGAGCGCGCTGGACGGCATGGAGAAGGTGCTCGCCCGGATCCGCCCGATGGGCCTGACCGACCCCGAGCTGGTGTCGGCGGTCATCATGGTCGACGGATACGTCGTCGGGGCCGCGCGCACCCAGGTCTACCAGCGGGAGGCGGAGCGTACATCGGGGATGACGACCGCGGACTTCTTCGCGGCCCAGGCGCCGTTCATCGAGAAGGTCATGGCCACCGGCCGCTATCCGATCCTCGGGTCCCTGGCCGAGGACACCTGGAGCCCCGAGTTCGACCACTTCGAGTTCGGGCTCCAGCGCATCCTGGACGGACTTGAGGTGTTCGTCGGCGGACGGGCGTCAGGAGGACGGGCGTCAGGAGGAACGGCGGAATAGCCGCCGCAGACCGAAGAAGGCGGCCGCGACCGCGGCCACGGCCAGGGCGCCGATCTTGAGGTCGCCGCCGGAGCCGCCGTCGCCGTCGCTGCCGGACGCCGAGGAACTCCCGCTCCCCGTGGACGACTCGGACCCGCCGTCGCCGGGCGCGTCCTGCGCCTCCACCTCGCTGTTCGCGCCCTCCATGCCGAGCAGGAGCTTGGTCCCGTCCGGGGAGTAGGAGACGGACTCGCCCTGCCCGAGGGGCACGCTGAGCCGCCCCTCCTTCTTGATGTCGCCGCCGTTCCAGTCGTACCAGATACCGCCGAAGTACCCGCGTACGGCGAGCTGTTGACCGTCCGGCGAGAACGCGGCGTCGGTGGCCCACAGGTCGACGGCCTTCACTGGCCTGAAGAGGTTGGTGCCGGAGGAGGAGAGCTTCGCGGGGCCCTCGTACAGGTGCCCGCCGTCCTCCTGCTTGTCGATGATGTAGACGCGCCCGGTCTTGGGGTGGACGACCATGGACTCGGCGTCGCGTGAGCCGTCGGAGTACTTCACGACGTACTGCGTGGCCTTGACGGACTGGTCCTTGAGGTCCTTCGGCTCGGGCAGCTTGTAGATCCACACGTACGGCCAGGTGACCCCGTCGTTGTCGCCGATGTCGCCGACCCAGATCTGGTTGTCGGGGCCGATGGAGATGGCCTCGACGTCACGCGGGGTGCCCACGCCGGTCATGGTGATCCTCGCGACCGTCTTGCCCGTGCTGCTGTCCACGGCGTAGAGGTAGGCGCCGGTGTCCTGGTCGTTGTGGGTCCAGTAGATGCCCGGGTGCCGGCGGGAGGCCGCGAGGCCGCTGGACTCGGTGATCCGGGGGTCGGAGATCGTGAATCCCTGGTCCCCGTCGTCGGCGGAGGCGGGCGCGGCGGCGGGCAGGGTGAAGGCGCCCACGAGCAGGGTCCCGGCGAGGAGGGCGAAGGGTCGACGCATGCCCCAAGCCTGCCATCCGGCTCCGCCGGGCGGGCCTGACGGGCGGACACGGCCGCGTCGGGTGGCAATCTTCACAGCCCCGAGATGCGCAAGATCTGTTACCCGTCGGTAAGAATCACCGATGATGAGCGCATGCTGCGATTCATGCCCGTCGGCGACTCCATGACCATCGGCAGCGCGGGCGAGCACACCTGGCGTTACCGGATGTGGCAGCACCTGCGCGACACGTACGGCGGTCCGTTCGCCGTGGTGGGCCCGCGCGAGACGCTGTACGACAAGGCGGCCGACGCGCCCACGTCGTACGAGTACGCCGACCCCGACTTCCCGCGGGCCCACCTGGCCGGCTGGGGCGAGGGCTGGCTGCACATGACCCCGCTGATCGGCGAGGCGGTCCGGGCGCACCGCGCGGATGTGCTCCTGGTGTCGCTGGGCCTGATCGACCTCGGTTTCTACACCAACGCCGAGCAGACGGCGGAGAACGTACGCGCCTTCGTCGCCGAGGCCCGCCGGGCCAACCCGCGGATCCGGATGACCGTCCTCCCCGTGATCCCCAACATCCGGGCCGAGTCGGACGCGCCCTTCGCGACCGAGGTCAGCCGCTTCAACGAGCTGCTGGCCAAGGCGATCGCGGACCTCGACGAACCCCGCTCCCCGCTGCTGCAGGGCTCGCCCCCGTCGTCGTACGACATCAACCACGACACCTACGACGGCACCCACCCGAACGCGAGCGGCGAGCACAAGATCGCGGCGGCCTTCGCGGAGGCGATGCACCAGGCGTGGGATCTGGGCGGGCCGTACGAGGCGGCGGGCTGAGAGCGTGTGACACGGGCTCCGAGAGCCTTTGACACACGCTCTGAGGGAATACCGGTCCGCCCCGGGGCCGTTGAAGGCGCCGCCCTGTCCCCGTGAGGAAGCGCGGTGAGCTCGTGATGAAGGCGGTGCGGTTCCACGAGTACGGCGGGATCGATGTGCTGCGGGTCGAGGAGGTGGCGCGGCCCTCGCCAGGACCCGGGCAGGTGCTGGTCGAGGTGCGGGCGGCCGGGATCCAGCCCGGCGAGGTGATGATCCGCGAGGGCGCACGGCACGACCGCTGGCCGGCGACGTTTCCCTCCGGGCAGGGCAGTGATCTGGCCGGTGTGGTGGTGGAGACGGGCCCGCAGGTGCGCGGGTTCGCGGTGGGCGACGAGGTGCTGGGCTTCACCCACCAGCGGGCGAGCCACGCCGAGTTCGTCGTGGCCGATGACGTGAACCTGGTCTCCCGTCCGCCGGGCCTGCCCTGGGAGGTGGCCGGGTCCCTGTACGTGGCCGGTACGACCGCCTACGCGAGCGTGTTCGCCGTGGACCCCGTACCCGGTGACACGGTCGTGGTGTCCGGTGCGGCGGGTGGTGTCGGGTCGCTCGCGGTGCAGCTCGCGCGGCGGCGCGGCGCCACGGTGATCGGGCTGGCGAGCGGGCGCAACCACGCCTGGCTGAAGGAGCGCGGTGTCGTCCCGGTCGAGTACGGGGAGGGCGTGGCCGAGCGGATCAGGAGGGCCGCGGGCGGGAACGTCGACGCGTTCGTCGACACCTTCGGCGACGGCTATGTGGAGCTGGCGCTGGAGTTGGGTGTGCGGCCCGAGCGGATCAACACGATCCGCGACTGGCGGACCGCGGCCAGGGTCGGTGCGCGGACCTACGGGGAGGGCTCGGCAGCCTGCGCGGTCGTGGTCAGCGAACTCGCCCGGCTCGTCGCACGCGGGGAGCTGGAGGTGCCGGTCTCCCTTGTCCACCCGCTGGCGGAGGTGCGGGAGGCGTTCCGTGCACTGGAGCGCGGCCACACCCACGGCAAGATCGTGCTCCGGCCATGACATCACCGCACGTGGAACGGGCGGCGCACTCCGACGAGTTGTCGATGTACGCCGCCCTGGGGGTGGGAGCCGGCCCGCGCCGTCATGGCGGTTACCTCGGGTCGGCGTTGAACCTCGCGGTCGACCAGCGGTAGCCGAGGACCGCGAGGCCGAGGCACCAGGCGACGGCGAGCCAGCCGTTGTGGCCGATCTCCGTGCCGAGGAGCAGTCCGCGCAGGGTCTCGATGGCCGGGGTGAAGGGCTGGTACTCGGCGATCGGCTGGAACCAGCCCGGCATCGCGTCGACCGGGACGAACGTGCTGGAGATGAGCGGCAGGAAGATCAGGGGCATCGCGTTGTTGCTCGCGGCCTCGGCGTTGGGGCTGACCAGGCCCATGCCGACGGCGATCCAGGTGAGTGCCGTGGCGAAGAGCACGAGCAGTCCGAAGGCCGCGAGCCACTCCAGGGCGGTGGCGTCGGTGGAGCGGAAGCCGATGGCCACGCCGACGGCGCCTACGAGGACCACGCTGATGATCGACTGGAGCACGCTGCCGACGACGTGTCCGACGAGCACCGATCCCCGGTGGATCGCCATCGTCCGGAAGCGGGCGATGATGCCCTCGGTCATGTCGTTGGAGACGGAGACCGCCGTCCCGATGGTGGTGCTGCCGATGGTCATCAGCAGCAGGCCCGGGACGAGATACGCGATGTAGTCGGAGCGGTCGCCGCCGCCGATGCCCGCGCTCATGGTGTCGCCGAAGATGTAGACGAAGAGCAGCAACAGCATGATCGGGGTGAGCAGCAGGTTCAGGGTGAGGGAGGGGTAGCGGCGGGCGTGCAGGAGGTTGCGGCGCAGCATCGTGGACGAGTCGCGTACCGCGAGGGCGAGGGTGCTCATCGGGCGGTCTCCTTGGGCTGGTCGGTGCCGGTGAGGGCGAAGAACACGTCGTCGAGGTCGGGCGTGTGCACGGACAGTTCGTCGGCCTCGACGCCGGCCGCGTCGAGCCAGTCCAGTACGGCGCGCAGCTCGCGCTGGCTCCCGTCGCTCGGGATCTGCAGGGTGAGGGCCTCGTCGTCCCGAGTGGTCTCGCGCAGGGAGGTCGCCGCTCGTTCGTAGGGCGCGGGGTCGGAGAAGCGCAGCCGTACATGGCCGCCGGGAACCAGCCGCTTCAGCTCGGCGGCGCTGCCCTCCGCGACGATCCTGCCGCCGTTGAGGACGGCGATGCGGTCGGCGAGCTGGTCCGCCTCCTCCAGGTACTGGGTGGTGAGGAAGACCGTCACCCCGTCCGAGACCAGCTCCCTGATGATCTGCCACATGGTGTGACGGGAGCGCGGGTCGAGACCGGTGGTCGGCTCGTCGAGGAAGATGATCCGCGGGCCGCCGACCAGGGTCATGGCGATGTCGAGGCGGCGCTTCATGCCACCGGAGTAGGTGGCGGCGGGCTTCTTCGCCGCCTCGGTGAGATCGAAGCGCTCCAGCAGTTCGGCGGCGACCCGGCGCCCCTCGCCCTTGGCGAGGTGGTGCAGGTCCGCCATGAGGAGCATGTTCTCCTCGCCGGTGATCAGACCGTCCACCGCGGAGAACTGGCCGGTGACACCGATGGCGGCCCGCACCGCCTGCGCCTCGGCGGTGAGGTCGTGGCCGCCGACCCGTGCCTGGCCGCCGTCGGCGGAGATCAGCGTGGACAGGATGTTGACCACCGTGGTCTTGCCCGCGCCGTTCGGGCCGAGCAGGGAGAAGATCGTGCCGACGGGCACCTGGAGGTCGATGCCGTCCAGGACGGTCTTGTCGCCGTAGGACTTGCGCAGCCCGCTCGCGGCGATGGCCAAGCTGGTCATGAGGAGTGCTCCTTGTCGGGTCCGCGGGTCAGAGGCTGCGGGCGGTGATGTCGCCGTGGGCGGTGGTGGCGCGGATGTTCAGGCCGGCGGAGGCGCCTTCGGTGTTCTTGAGGGCGTTGCGGATACGGCCGTAGGAGGTGCTGGCGTCCAGGGAGGCGGAGGCCTCGGAGGCGGCGTCGACGGAGATGTCGCCCATCTGGGTGGTCAGGACGACCGTGCCGTCGACCGCCTCGGCGATCCGGATGTCGCCGCGCTGCGTGCTGATCTGGGCGGGGCCGGTGAGACGGCCGACCGTGACGTCGCCGTCGGCGGCGGTGAGGCGGAGGCTCGCGGCCTCGTCGATCTTCACCGGGCCGTGGGCGCCCTCGAAGACGACGTCGCCGAGGCGTCCGACGGCCCGGAACTCGGCGGCGGCCGCCTTCGCCTCGACCCGGGAGCCGGCCGGCAACTGGACGGTGATCCGGACGGACCCGGAGGGGCCGAAGTACTGGTTCCTGGCCTCCGGGGCCGTGATCCGCAGCACCCCGTCGTCGCCGAGGACGACCTCGATCTGCTCCGCCGCCTTCGCGTCCCGGCTCTTGCCGGCGTCGGCGGGCAGGACCTCGACGGTGGTGTCGGAGCGGTCGGCGGCGATGAACTGGACGCGCCCGGCGGGGATGTCCAGAACGGCGGTCACGGGGGTGGTGGTGTCGAACTTCTGCATCTTGTTCTCCTGCACTCGCGGCTGTTTCTGATGAACGAAAAGCTACGTTGCATTCACAGAACTGGCAACGCATTCGTTGCATAGAAACGGCATCACAGCAGGTAAACGGTTCATTTTCATTGCAACGGTTCTGAAATTAACGCAACACCAGATGCCCGATCGTTGCAATAGCTCGCGAGTGAACGCTATGCTCCCGGCATCACGCACCACGAAGGAGACCGCGATGCCGGGAGGCAGGCTCACCCAGCAGGAACGTCAGCAGATCGCGCTGGGACTGGCCGACGGCCTCGCCTACGCGGAGATCGCCCGACGCCTGGACCGCCCCACCTCGACCATCACGCGCGAGGTGATGCGCAACGGCGGCCCCACCGCCTACCGCGCCGACCTCGCCCACCGCGCCACCGAACGCCGCGCCCACCGCCGCCGCCAGACCGCGCCCCGCTCGCCGGGCGCACCCGAACTCGCGTACGGACGCGACCCCGAGGCGGTGCGCGAGTACGAGGAGACGTTCACCACCGTGCTCATGCAGAGCGGCGCGCCCAAGATGATGTCCAGGGTGCTGACCTGCCTCTACACAAGCGACACCGGCAGCATGACCGCCGCCGAACTCGTCCGGCGCCTTGAGGTCAGTCCGGCGTCCATCTCCAAGGCCATCACCTTCCTGGAGGGCCAGGGCCTGGTGCGCAGGGAGCGCGACGAACGCCGCCGCGAGCGCTATGTCGCCGACGACGACGTCTGGTACCAGTCCATGATCGCCAGCGCCCGCGGCACCATCCAGCTCGCCGAGACCGCCCGCCAGGGCGTGACCGTCCTCGGCCCCGGCACCCCGGCCGCCGTCCGCCTCGAAAACGTCGCCCGCTTCCTCGACTTCGTCTCCGAGAGCATCACCCGCGCCGCGGACCAGGCCCGCGAAGTCCTCCACACCAAGTCCGAGACGGCTCCGGACGCCACGGACTGAGCCCGCTCAACTCCGCCCGCCGTACTGACGCGCGACAACATCCTCGGCGTCCGCTCGGAGGAGGGGGACGGGATCGAGTTCGGGCATGTGTTCCTCTCCGCGTGTCCTGGTGACCGTGCGTATCGTTGTACCGCGCGGCTGCACCTGTCCGTGGGGCAGCCGGGGAGGAGCGCCACGATGACCGTCCTTCCAGACAGGATCGAGATGGCCGACGCCGACGCCAATACCGAGCGCCTGGACGAGTGGTTCGAGCGGCTTGAGCGTATGCCCGTCCCCGAGGGATACAGGGTCGAGATCGTCGGGGGCAACGTTCATATGACGCCGCAGCGGGACACCCACTGGGAGATCATCCGCAAGTTCCTTTGGGCTCTCGAAGACAGGTTCGGGAGGAAGGTCAAGGTGTTCTCGGACGTTCGCATCGACTTCCCCGGCCACGAGAACGGCTTCTGCCCGGACGTCGCTCTGCTCAAGGACTCCGCGAAGAAGGACGCCACGGGCCACTGGCGTTATCAGGACGTCCAGTTCGTCGCAGAGGTCATCTCCAAAGGCACGGCCGACAACGACTACGTCCCGAAGAGGCTCGCGTACGCGGAGGCCGAGGTCCCCCTCTACGTCATCGCCGATCCCTACCAGGGCCGGTGTCACGTCTACACCAACCCCAAGAGCGGGGACTACGAGGACCCGCAGCGGGTGGACTTCGGCACCGACATCGACCTGACCGGCACGGTGATCGACCTCGTCCTCAAAACCGATGAGTTCCCCCGCGACTGACTGACAGAATCCGTCGCATGGCGATCATCCACCACACCACGCTGAAGCCCACCAAGCTGGAACTGCTCACCACCTGGCTGCCCACCCGCCCCTGGTACGCCGGTGCCGGTGCACCGGAGTTGACCAAGGCCGGCGGGTTCCGGCTGGACGACCCGGAGGGCGAGGTCGGGATCGAGTTCATGGTGGCCCTCGACACCTCCGGCCCCGAGCCCGTCGCCTACCACGTCCCCCTCACCTACCGCGCCGCCCCGCTCCCCGGCGCGGACCACGCCCTCGTCGGCACCATGGAACACGGCGTCCTGGGACCCCGCTGGGCCTACGACGGCCTCCACGACACCGTCCTGCGCACCGAACTCCTCGCCCTGTTCGAGGGCCGCGCCCAGGCCATGGCCCAGAGCATCAGCGACACCCCCGACCACGAGGTCACCCACTCCTGGACCGGTCCCGCCCTCCCGACCGGCCCCGCCCAGGTCACCGAGGACCGGGACGGCACCGAGCTCGCCCTCCCGGACGGCACGGTCCTCCACGTCCACCGGATCCTGTCGCCCACGGCCCCCGAAGGACCGTCCGGCCAGGTCTCCGGCGCCTGGGACGCCCCGGACGGCACCCGCGTGCGATCCGTGTTCGCGAGCCTGCGCACCCCCTGAGAACAAGGCATGTCACAGCGGAGGCAGCTGTCTCGTCCCGGGGAGTGACGGCAAGCCCCGACCAAGGAGTGGACGATGAACCTCGCGCTGTGGATCGCCGCCGGACTGCTGGCCGCCGTGGCCCTGACCGGCGGCATCACCAAGACCTTCGTGCCCAGGGAGAAGCTGGCCGCGGCCCACGGCGGAGGCTGGACCGGGGACGCCAGTACGGCCTTCGTCAAGGGCCTCGGCATCCTCGAACTCCTCGCCGCGGCAGGCCTGGTGCTGACCGCCGCGCTCGACATCGCACCGGTGCTGGTCCCCGTGACCGCCGTCTGCTGGGTCCTCCTGATGATCGGCGCGATGATCACCCACGGCCGCCGCGGCGAATCCGCCCTCGTGGCCGTGAACCTGGCCTACCTCGCGCTCGCGGTGTTCATCGCGTGGGGCCGCTTCGGCCCCGAGTCCTTCACCGGCTGACCCACGACCACCAGGGAACAGGCATTGACCAGGACCGAGGAGTTCCAGGAGCTGCGGCCGCTGCTGTTCTCCATCGCCTACCGCATCCTGGGCAGCGTCGGCGAGGCCGAGGACGCCGTCCAGGAGACCTGGCTGCGCTACGAGTCCACCTCGACCGAACCCAGGTCGGTGAAGGCCTACCTCTCGGCCACGGTGACCCGTCTCTCCATCGACGTACTGCGCTCGGCCCGGGTCCGCCGGGAGCAGTACGTCGGCGACTGGCTGCCCGAACCGCTCCTCGACGACCCCTACGACGACCCCGAGCGGGCGGCCGAACTCGCCGACTCGGTGTCGATGGCGGCCCTGCTGCTGCTTGAGCGGCTCAGCCCGCTGGAGCGCGCGGTGTTCGTGCTGAGGGAGGTCTTCGACTTCGGCTTCCCCGAGGTCGCGTCGGCGGTGGGCCGCTCCGAGGCGGCCTGCCGCCAACTCGCCTCCCGGGCCCGGCGCCACATGGCGGCGGGCCGCCCCCGCTTCGAGGCCGCCCGGGAGGAGCGTGAGGAACTGGCGTCCCGCTTCTTCGACGCCCTGCGCGAAGGCGACGTCAAGGGCCTCCAGGGACTCCTCGCCACCGACGTCTCGATGGTCGGCGACGGCGGCGGCAAGGCACCGCAGCTGGCCAGGGCGATCACCGGCGCGTCGAACGTGGCGCGACTGCTCGGCTCGGTCTTCCCGCGGATGGCCCACGTCGAGGTGACCTTCACACCGCACGAGCTCAACGGCCAACCGGGCGCGATCTTCCACGACCGTGACGGCAAGGTCCTCCACACTCTGGCCCTCGACATCCTCGACGGCCGCGTCCAGACGATCCGCACGGTGATCAACCCCGACAAACTCGGCCATGTGGGCCCGGTGGCGGACGCGTGGGCGATCCACCGGGAGATCCAGGCGACCCGCCCGGACATGTGACCAGGACCGGTGGTTGGGGGGACTCCGCCGCCCGCCGGTTCGCACCCGATTCCCCGTCCGCTTGACGCATTCCGATATGGGAATACGATGGCTGCCATGGCACGAGCAGCGACGACGTCGGACGCGTTCAACGCGATCGCCGAGCCGCAGCGCCGGGACATCCTGGCGCTGCTGCGGGCGGGTGAGCGGCCGGTGAGCGACCTGGCCCAGGAGCTGGGGATGAGCCAGCCGGGGGCGTCCAAGCACCTGCGGGTCCTCCGGGAGGTGGGGCTGGTGCGGGTCCGCGGGGCGGGCAAGCAGCGCCTCTACGGCCTGGACGCCCGCGGGCTGCGGCCGGTCCACGAGTGGGTCGGCGGATTCGAGCGGTTCTGGAACGAGAGTTTCGACCGGCTGGACACCTACGTGCAGGACCTCAAGCAGACACCGCAGGAGGACTGACCGATGGCAGGAGCAAGCCACGAGACGCGGGCGGAGCAGGCGACGGCCGACCAGGAGATCGTGATCTCCCGGGTCATCGACGCCCCGCGGGAGCTGGTGTTCGAGGCGTTCACCGAGGTCCGGCATCTGTCGCGGTGGTGGGGTCCGGAGGGGTTCACCACCACCACGCGGTCCTTCGAGTTCCGCGAGGGCGGGGAGTGGGTCTTCGTGCTGCACGGGCCGGACGGGACCGACTACCCCGAGTGGATCCGCTGGCTGCGGATCACCCCGCCCGAGCGGATCGCGCTGCTGCACGGTGAGTCCCGCGACGACCCGAACGCCTTCGAGTCGCTCCTGACCTTCGCGCCGGACGGCGCGGCGACCCGGATCGTGATGCGCACGGTGTTCCCCACCAAGGAAGCGCGCGACGAGGCGGTCGAGAAGTACCACGCGATCGAGGGCGGCCGGCAGACGCTGAACAACCTGGCGGCCTACGTCGCCGACCTCGCACGGAAGGGGGCGGAGGGCTGATGGCCGGGAAGGTGTTCTTCAGTGTGTCGATGTCGCTGGACGGCTTCATCGCGCCCGAGCCGGTGCCCGCTCAGGACGAGCTCTTCGCGCCCGAGAGACAGGGCGACCCGGACGTTCAGCGCTGGATGGCGCAGTGGACGGAGCTGCAGCAGTGGGCGTTCCCGCTGCGGTTCTTCCGGGAGAACCTGAAACTGGGCGAGGGCGGCGAGGAGGGCCTTGACAACGACATCGCGCGGAAGACGTTCGAGCGCACCGGCGCGAGTGTCATGGGCAAGCGCATGTTCGACCTCGGCGAGCGGTCATGGCCGCGGGAGGCGCCCTTCCACACCCCGGTCTTCGTCGTGACGCACACCAGGCGCGACCCGTGGGAGCGGCCCGGCGGCACCACGTTCCACTTCGTCGACGACGGCATCGAGCACGCACTCGACCAGGCCCGCGCCGCCGCCGGCGACCGCGACGTCCGCATCGCGGGGGGCGGCGCGACGATCCTGGAGCACCTCAACGCCGGTCTGGTCGACGAGTTCTCGATCACGCTGTCACCGGTGCTGTTCGGCACCGGCACCCGCCTGTTCGACGGCGTGGACGCGTCCAAGGTCGCGCTGGAGCCGATCCGTTCGGAACCGTCGTCGCGGGTGACCCACCTGACCTACACCGTGCACCCGCGGTAGCCGACCGACGCTCACGCGCGTCCCGTGACCTCCGGAGCTGGACCCTCAGCTGACCTGGTGCACCCTCTGCGTGGTCAGTTCATAGCGTGCCCCCACGATCGCCAGCGACCCCGAGTCCACCTTCGCGGCGAGATCCGGTTCCGCCGCGAGCCGTGACCGGATCAGCCGTATGTTCGCGTCGATCGTCGAGTCGATGCGCGCGTCACCGGATTTCGTGCGGTCGATCGCGGGGCTGATCTGGTCGGCCAAGTACTGGATGTGGGCCGGTAGTTGCTCCCCCGACTCGTCCGCCTGGACCGTGGCCTTCACGGCTCCGCAGGACTGGTGGCCGAGCACCATGAGCAGCGGTATCCCCAGTTCGAGCACGCCGTAGGCCAGGCTGCCGAGTACGGCCTCGTCGAGGACCTGCCCGGCACTGCGGACGACCATGAGGTCGCCGAGCCCCTGGTCAAAGACCAGTTCGGGGGCGACCCGGGAGTCGATGCAGCTGAGGACGAGGGCGAAGGGGTGCTGCTCGGTCGTCAGCGCCTGCCGGACCGCGTACGTCTCGTCGGGGTGCCGTTCCCGATACGTGCGCCAGCGCCGGTTGCCCGCGGCCAGCTCGCGCAGGGCTTCCTCAGCGGTGGTGGGCCGCTTGCCGGGAGCGGCGGCAGCGGGCGCGGCGACGGCGAGGCCGGTGCCGAGGACCGCGGTTCCGGTGACGGCAGCGCGCAGGACGGAGCGCCGCGCGGTTCTGTGGGGTTCGTGATCTGAGTTCACGGACGGGAACGTACGTCCGAATCAGCGGCTCTCCCCTCGGCTTGCGAAATCATGGCCGGACGTTGAACCGCTCTTGGTACGGGCGGCGATCGCTTGCCTAGAGCGCACTCCACACCGTTGGCTAGGTGGTCATGAAGTACACGCAACTCGGACGCACGGGCCTCAAGGTCAGCCGACTCGTCCTCGGCACCATGAACTTCGGACCGCAGACGAACGAGGCGGACAGCCACGCGATCATGGACGCGGCTCTGGACGCCGGCATCAACTACTTCGACACCGCCAACGTGTACGGCTGGGGCGAGAACAAGGGCCGTACCGAGGAGATCATCGGCAACTGGTTCGCGAAGAGCGCCGCGAACCGCGACAGGACCGTCCTCGCCACCAAGGTCTACGGCAACATGGCCGCCGACGGCGGGGCCTGGCCGAACCACGACAAGCTCTCCGCTCTGAACATCCGGCGGGCCGTGGACGCCTCGCTCAAGCGCCTGCGGACGGACTACATCGACATCTACCAGTTCCACCACGTCGACCGCGCCACCCCGTTCGAGGAGATCTGGCAGGCGATCGACACCCTGGTCCAGCAGGGCAAGATCCTTTACGTCGGGTCCTCCAACTTCCCCGGCTACAAGATCGCCCAGGCCAACGAGATCGCCGCCAGGCGGGGCGGCACCATCGGTCTCGTCAGCGAGCAGTGCCTCTACAACCTCGCCGAGCGGCGCGCGGAGATGGAGGTCATCCCGGCCGCGCAGGAGTACGGCCTCGGAGTGATCCCCTGGTCCCCGCTGCAGGGCGGTCTGCTCGGCGGGGTCATCAAGAAGGAGGTCGAGGGCGGGCGCCGTGCCTCGGGCCGCGCCGCCGACACCCTCAAGGACCCGGCCAAGCGCGCCCAGGTCCAGTCGTACGAGGACCTGCTGGAGAAGCACGGCCTGGAGCCCGGCGAGGCAGCCCTGGCCTGGCTCCTCACCCGTCCCGGCGTCACGGGCCCGATCGTCGGCCCGCGCACCGCCGAACAACTGGAGTCCGCGCTGCGGGCGGTCGAGCTGGAGCTGAGCGGGGAGATCCTGGCCGGCCTGGACGAGATCTTCCCGGGCACGGGTCCTTCGCCGGAAGCCTTCGCCTGGTAGCAGCGCCCCGACAGGGGCGCGGGGCGGAGTCGATATGGGGCTCCGCCCCGCGGGCGCGACCAGCCACGACGGGCCCGCGCCAAGAATCTGGCCGCAGTTCGCCTACCTGCCGAGGGCCGCAGCAAGGGCAACAACGACGAACATCATCACAAGCACACCGGCCATGATCCGGTTCCGCGTCTTCGGGTCCACGTATCGAGCCTAACCGCCCCCATTCAGCGCCCAACGCCCGACCACCTCATAGCGGGGCTGCTCCCCCGGCCCCCCGGACGTCGGCAGATTGCTCCGCACCAGCGCCAGCTCGTCGACGGTCCAGCTCCGGCTCACAAACCCCTCCAGCGCCTCCAGATACGGCCGTACATCAAAGGCCTCGCGGCTGCGCGCCACGGTCAGGTGAGCCCTGTACCGCCGATGCTCCCCCATCTCCACCCCCGCCTTCCGCGCCGCCGCCTCCGCCCGCCCGGCCAGCAGCCGCAGTACCGGCAGCTCGCCGGAGGCGCCCGCCCACAACGCCCGCCCGTGCCCGAACTGCCCACCGCCGCGCAGGGCCAGCGGAAAGCGAGGGGTCCGCCGAGCCGCCCGCTCCAGCCGCACCGACAGCTCCGGTACGACGTCGTCGTCGACCCCGCCGTAGAAGGCGAGCGTGAAGTGCCAGCCGGGGCGGCCGGTCCAGCGCAGGGAGTCCGCGCCGGGCAGCTTCTTCAGCCGCGCGACCTCGGCGGCCAGTTCGTGGGCGACTTCCTCAGGAGGCAGCACGGCGGCGAACAGTCTCATGCGCCCAGTCTCACTGCCGCACCCACGCGTGACCCGGTCACCGTGCGTATCGTTGTACTGCGCGGCTGTCCGTGACCGAGCGGCGGTCGGGGAGGAGCGCCACGATGACCGTCCTTGACGACAGGATCGAGATGGCCGAAAGCAGTGACGAGCTCACACTCGACACGATGTTCGGGTGGCTGGAGAAGATGCCCATCCCCGAGGGATACAAGACCGAAATCGTCGGGGGGCAGATCTGTATGTCGCCGCAGCGCCGCACTCACTGGCAAATCATCTTCGACATCCTCGACCAACTGCGCAGTCGATATCCCCGGCAGCGTCTGATGTCCGACGTACGCATCGACTACCCCGGTCGGCTCAATGGGTTCGCCACCGACGTGACCCTGATCGCCGACGACGCACACGTGGACGACAAGGGCCGCTGGCACTACAAGGACGTCGAATTCGTCGCCGAAGTCATCTCCAAGGACACCGCTGCCAACGACTACGGCCCGAAGAAGACCGCCTACGCCCTCGCCGATGTGCCGGTGTACCTGATCGTGGACGCGTACAGCGGCAAGTGGCACCTGCACACCCAGCCGAAGGACGGCGAGTACCGAGGCGAGCTCAGCCTCGACTTCGGCGACGCGATCGACCTGACCGGCACAGTGGTCGGCCTCGTCCTCAAGACCGACGAGTTCCCCCGCGACTGACCCGGACGCCATCCCTACGCCGCCGGAGCCAGCTGTTCCTGCACCTCGCGCGGGACGAACCGCACCTTCGGGTGGCCTCGGTGCCAGCCCACCGACAGCCGCAGGTTGCCGACCCTGGCCAGGACCAGGCCGATCGTCACGGCCGCCGCCGCGGCGATCGCGCCGCCCACCGCGAGGCCGGCGCGGACGCCGTACGCGTCGGTGACCCAGCCGGCGATCGGGGCGCCCACCGGGGAGCCGCCCATGAACACCATCATGTACAGGGACATCACCCGGCCCCGCATGGCCGGGTCGGTGCCCATCTGCACGCTGGTGTTCGCGGTGACGTTGACCGTCATGCCGAACATCCCGATCGGGGCCATGAGCAGGGCGAACAGCCACAGCGAGGGGGCGGTCGCGGCCACGATCTCCAGCGCGCCGAAGGCCACCGCGCCCACCACGAGCACCCGCATCCGTGCGGTTCCGCGCCGGGCCGCGAGCAGGGCGCCTGCGAGGGAGCCGACGGCCATCAAGGTGTTGAAGAGGCTGTAGGAGCCGGCGCCCGCGTGGAAGACGTCATCGGCGAAGGCGGAGAGATAGACGGGGAAGTTGAAGCCGAAGGTGGAGACGAACCCGACGAGGACGATGGTCCAGATCAGCTCGGGGCGTCCGGCCACGTAGTGGAGCCCCTCCCTCAGCTGTCCCTTGCTGCGCGGGGCACGCTCGACGGCGTACAACTCACGTGCCCGCATCATCATCAGGCCGACGAGCGGCGCGACGAAGGACAGGCCGTTGGCGAGGAACGCCCAGCCGGTGCCGACGCCGGTGATCATGACGCCCGCGACGGCGGGGCCGACCAGACGGGCCGACTGGAAGTTCGCGGAGTTCAGGCTGACCGCGTTCTGCAGCTGGTCGGGGCCGACCATCTCGGAGACGAAGGACTGACGCGCCGGGTTGTCGACGACGGTCGCGAGGCCTACGGCGAAGGCGGCGACGTAGACGTGCCAGACCTGGACGTGGCCGGTCAGGGTGAGGACGGCGAGCGCGATGCCGGTGGCGCCCATCGCGGACTGCGTGAACAGCAGCGCGCGGCGCTTGGGCAGCCGGTCGACGAGGACACCGCCGTAGAGGCCGAAGAGCAGCATCGGCAGAAACTGCAGGGCCGTTGTCACACCGACGGCGGTGGCGGAGCCGGTGAGGCTGAGCACCAGCCAGTCCTGAGCGATGCGCTGCATCCAGGTGCCGATGTTGGAGACGACCTGGCCGACGAAGAACAGGCGGTAGTTCCTGACCTTCAGCGAGCTGAACATGGAGGACTTGCGGGTTCTGGGGGTGGGCGAGGTGTCGAGGGTGGTCGGTGCGGGTGCGGAGTCTGCTCCGGGTCCCGTACTCAAAGTGTTCGCCTCCTGGTTGCGGCTTAAAGGTGTGCGAGCTTCTCCAGCACGGGGGCGGCTTCGCGCAGTTTCGCCCACTCGTCCTCGTCGAGGCCGTCGACCAGGGTGGCCAGGAAGGCGTTCCGCTTGGCGCGGCTCTCCGCGAGCATGGCCTCGGCCTGCTCGGTCTTCGTGACGACCTTCTGGCGCCGGTCCTCGGGGTGCGGCTCCAGACGGACCAGTCCCTTGGCCTCAAGCAGCGCCACGATGCGGGTCATCGACGGCGGCTGGACGTGCTCCTTGCGGGCGAGCTCGCCCGGCGTGGCCTGTCCGCAGAGGGAGAGGGTGCCCAGCACCGACATCTCGGTGGGGCTCAGTGACTCGTCGACCCGCTGGTGCTTGAGCCGACGGGACAGTCGCATCACGGCTGATCGCAGGGAGTTCACGGCGGCAGCGTCGTCGCCATGGGTAAGGTCCGACATCTCCTTAGCGTAACTCATTACTCTCGCTAAACAAGCTGGCGTGCGCACAGATTCCCGTGACTCCGGCCACTGAAACCCGATCTTCACCCATACGAGTGAGTCGGCAGCGGAACGTGAACGGCGCTCCCCGTCGGCGGCGACCCTCGGTTCATGGGGACAAGCGTGCTCAGCCTGCGGATAGACGGGGAGCTGCTCGATCGGCTCCGGGACCATGCGGCCAAAAGGGGAATGAGCGTCCAGGACTATGTGATCCGGACGCTCATTCGAGACGACTTCGACGAGCGGTTCCAGTCCGCCGTCGACGAGACAGAGAAGTTCTACGGGGTCACGTGAGAGCCGGTCACGTCAGGCCCAGCGCCGGCATCAGGTAGTAGAAGCCGAACACCGCGGCCACGACATACATCGGCACCGGAACCTCCCGGCCCCGGCCGGCCGCCAGGCGCAGCACCACGAAGGTGATGAAGCCCATGCCGATGCCGTTGGTGATGGAGTAGGTGAACGGCATCATCACCATCGTCACGAAGGCCGGGATCGCGATGGTGTGGTCGGCCCAGTCGATGTCCCTGACCGAGTTCGCCAGGATCATGAAGCCCACCGCGAGCAGTGCGGGGGTTGCCGCCTGGGACGGGACCATCGTGGCGACGGGCGTGAGGAACAGCGCGATCGTGAAGAGTCCGCCGGTGACGACATTCGCGAAACCGGTGCGCGCTCCCTCGCCGACACCCGCCGTCGACTCCACGAACGCCGTAGTCGCCGACGACGAGCTCGCACCGCCCGCGGCGACCGCGAGGCCGTCCACGAAGAGCACCTTGTTGATGCCGGGCATCTGGCCCTGGGCGTCGGTCAGCTTGGCCTCGTCGGAGACGCCCATGATCGTGCCCATCGCGTCGAAGAAGCACGACAGCAGGACCGTGAAGACGAAGAGGACGCCGGTCAGCACGCCGACCTTGTCGAAGCCGCCGAAGAGGCTGACCTTGCCGAGCAGACCGAAGTCCGGGGTGGCGACCGGGTTGCCGGGCCACTTGGGAGTGGTCAGGCCCCAGGACGGGACCGTGGCGACGGCGTCGATGATCACCGCGAGGACCGTCATCGTGACGATCGAGATCAGGATCGCGCCGGAGACCTTGCGGACGATCAGCGCGAGGGTGAGCAGGGCGCCCAGGATGAAGACCAGCACCGGCCAGCCGTTGAGGTGACCGTCGCCGCCGAGCTGGAGCGGGACGGTGGTCTGGGCGGCGTCCGGGATACGGGAGACGAAGCCGGAGTCCACCAGCCCGATCAGCATGATGAACAGGCCGATACCGATCGAGATCGCCTTGCGCAGTCCGAAGGGCACCGCGTTCATCACACGCTCGCGCAGGCCGGTGGCGACCAGCAGCATCACGATGAAGCCGGCCAGGACGACCATGCCCATCGCGTCCGGCCAGGACATCCGGGGCGCGAGCTGGAGCGCGACGACCGAGTTCACGCCGAGGCCCGCGGCAAGGGCGATCGGGACGTTGCCGACCACGCCCATGAGCAGCGTGGTGAAGGCGGCGGTCACGGCGGTCGCGGTGACCAGCTGGCCGTTGTCCAGCTGATGGCCGTACATGTCCTTGGCGCTGCCGAGGATGATCGGGTTCAGCACGATGATGTAGGCCATCGCGAAGAACGTGGCGAAGCCGCCCCGGATCTCCCGAGGCAGACTGCTGCCCCTCTCGGAGATCTTGAAGTAGCGGTCGAGGGCGGTCGGCATTGGATGTTCCTACGAGCAGAAGTGGACAGGCACAAACCGTTTCAGTATGAACGTATAACTTCGACCATGGCCATCTCCGCGCGTAGATGTGATCGCCTCGTAAGCTGTCCCCATGGACGTGTTCTCTTCGGGATCCTTCAAGCACGAGGCACCGGAGCCCCTGGAGGGCCCCGTGGTCGCCACGATCACCGGCGGCACGATCCTGTGGTTCGTCCTCTTCCTGGTGCAGCTCCCCTTCTACGGCTGGTTCGCGGACCACGACCGCACCTGGTGGCTGTGGACCTGCCTCGCCGGAGGTGTGCTGGGGATCTACGGCACCTGGTACGTACGGAAGCGGGACGCGGCCATCAAGAAGGCGGCGGCCGAGTCTGCTGCCGAGTGAGGAGCGTCCCCTAGTACCACGGCATCACACACCCTCGGCCGTCTCCTCCCCAGGTCGGAACTTCCGCCCACTCGGCGAGTGAAGCCGCAAAACCGCACGTACCGTCGAATGCATGACGCACATCGACGCGGGCGCCGAACTCGACCCCACGACGGCCCTGTCTCCGGCGGTGACCGGCCTCACCGCGGCCGAGGTCGCCGAGCGGGTGACGCGGGGCCAGGTCAACGACGTGCCGGTGCGCAGCAGCCGGACCCTGGCGGAGATCGTCCGGGCGAACGTCTTCACCCGGTTCAACGCGATCATCGGTGTGCTCTGGCTGATCATGATGTTCGTCGCGCCGTTCCAGGACAGCCTGTTCGGGTACGTCATCCTCGCCAACACCGGGATCGGCATCGTCCAGGAGTGGCGGGCCAAGAAGACCCTCGACTCGCTCGCGGTGATCGGCGAGGCCAGGCCGACCGTACGACGGGACGGGACCGCCGCCGAGGTGAGCACGTCGGAGATCGTCCTCGACGACCTCATCGAGATCGGGCCCGGCGACAAGGCCGTCGTGGACGGGGTGTGCGTCGAGGCCGACGGCCTGGAGATCGACGAGTCGCTGCTGACCGGCGAGGCCGACCCGGTGGTGAAGCGGCCCGGGGACGACGTGATGTCCGGGAGTTTCGTGGTCGCCGGCGGCGGCGCCTTCAAGGCGACCAAGGTGGGCCGCGAGGCCTACGCCGCCCAACTCGCCGAAGAGGCCTCCCGTTTCACCCTGGTCCACTCCGAACTGCGCTCCGGCATCTCCACGATCCTCAAGTACGTGACGTGGATGATGGTCCCGACCGCGATCGGCCTGATCATCAGCCAGTTGTTCGTGAAGGACAACGACCTCAAGGACTCGATCGCGCGCACGGTCGGCGGGATCGTCCCGATGGTCCCGGAGGGACTCGTCCTGCTGACCTCCGTCGCCTTCGCCATCGGTGTCATCCGGCTTGGCCGGAAACAGGCCCTCGTCCAGGAACTCCCGGCCATCGAGGGCCTCGCCCGCGTCGACACGGTCTGTCTCGACAAGACCGGCACCCTCACCGAGGGCGGCATGGACGTCACCGAGCTCAGGCCGCTGAAGGGCGCCGACGAGTCGTACGTACGCAGGGTCCTGGGCGCCCTCGGCGAGTCCGACCCGCGGCCCAACGCCTCGCTCCAGGCGATCATCGACACCTATCCGGACGCCGAGGAGTGGCGCTGCACCGAGTCGCTGCCCTTCTCCTCCGCCCGCAAGTACAGCGGCGCCTCCTTCAGCGAGGACGGCGGCGAGGCCAGTTCGTGGCTGCTGGGGGCACCGGACGTGCTCCTCTCCCCCGGCGACCCCGCCCTCGCCGAGACCGGGAGGCTCAACGAACAGGGGCTCAGGGTGCTGCTGCTGGCCCGGGCCGTCCGGGACCTCGACGATCCCGACGTGGCCCGGGGAGCGCGGCCGACCGCCCTCGTCGTACTGGAACAGCGGCTGCGCCCCGACGCGGCCGACACTCTGCGGTACTTCGCCGAGCAGGACGTGCGCGCCAAGGTCATCTCCGGGGACAACGCGGTGTCGGTGGGGGCGGTGGCGGCCAAGGCGGGGCTGAACGGCAGCGCGGTGGACGCGCGGCGGCTGCCCGCCGACCAGGACGGGATGGCGGAGGCGCTCGACGAGGGCACGGTGTTCGGGCGGGTCACCCCGCAGCAGAAGCGGGACATGGTGGGGGCGCTGCAGTCACGCGGGCACACGGTCGCGATGACCGGAGACGGGGTGAACGACGTACTCGCCCTCAAGGACGCCGACATCGGCGTCGCGATGGGCTCCGGGTCCGAGGCCACCCGGGCGGTCGCGCAGATCGTGCTGCTCGACAACAGCTTCGCGACCCTGCCGTCCGTCGTCGCCGAGGGCCGGCGGGTCATCGGCAACATCACCAGGGTCGCGACCCTGTTCCTGGTGAAGACCGTGTACTCGGTACTGCTGGCGATCCTCGTGGTGTGCTGGCAGGTCGAATACCCCTTCCTGCCACGGCACCTGACCCTGCTGTCGACGCTGACCATCGGTGTGCCGGCCTTCTTCCTCGCCCTCGCGCCCAACACCGAACGCGCTCAGCCGCACTTCGTGCGGCGGGTGATGCGGTACTCGATCCCGGGCGGGGTGGTCGCGGCGATCGCGACCTTCGTGACCTATCTGATCGCCCGTCACCACTACACGGGGTCGGGCGCGTTGGACGCGGAGACCAGTGCGGCGACGCTGACCCTGTTCCTGATCTCGATGTGGGTGCTGGCGATCATCGCCCGCCCGTACACCTGGTGGCGTCTCGCGTTGGTCGCCGCGATGGGCCTCGGGTTCGTCCTGGTCCTGGCCGTGCCCTGGCTCCAGGACTTCTTCGCGCTGAAGCTGGTCGGGGTGACGATGCCGTGGATAGCGGTGGGGATCTCGGTGGTGGCGGCGGCCACCCTGGAACTCCTGTGGAGGTGGGTGGACCGCCGCGGTTCCGCTTAGCGCTGGGCTTCAGCCGGGACCGTTCCGTCGAGTGTCGTCCGCGGATGCGTCGTGGCTGGTCGCGCCGTTCCCCGCGCCCCAGTGGGGCGCGGTCTACTGGACGTCGACGAAGTCGCCCGCCGCGCTCACGGACGAGGTCGTCGTCGTGCCCGCGAAGCTGTAGCGGTAGTAGCCGTCAGCCGTCGCCGTGGTCGTCGTCCTCAGCGTGCCCGTGGACGTCGTCTTGATGGTCTTGAGGGTCGTGTAGGTGCTGCTGCCCTTCTTCTTGAACTGGAGCTTCACCGGCTGGGTCGAGTAGCCCGCGTTCTTGTTGGTGTCCCAGTTGGCGCGGGCCAGCTTGCCCGTGACGGTGATCGTCTTGCCCTTCTTCACCGGCTCCGGAGAGGCGTCGGTGGTGAGGGTGGCCTTGCGCTGGAGCTTGGTGGTGCCGAGGTTGCCCTGCCAGGTCATGCCACCGTCGGCGTTGACCGCGACCGCGCCCAGCTTCCAGCTGCCCGCCTCGCTGCTGATCAGGTCGCCGGTCGCGTCGGAGCCCTTGGGGCGGAACTGGATCTTCGCCGTGCACTTCAGCACCGTCGAGGAGGACGCCGTGCAGGTGCCGGGCTCGTCGCCGCCGAGCGGGTCGGAGTTCAGGCTGAGGGTGGCGCCGCGGTAGAGGACGGGCCCGCTCTGGAAGGAGCTCGCGCTGAGACTCGCGGGCTTCGTCACGGTGTAGGTCGCCGTGACCGTGACCTGGGCCGTGGGGCCGACCACGATGTTCTTGCCGCCGTTGACCTTGAGCTGGGAGAAGGTGACGGCGGGCCCGGCCGTGGCGGCCTGGGCGGCCGGCACGGCGAGGGCGGAGAGTGCCACGGCGCCGGAGGCGGCGAGGACGAGGGCGCGTATGCGCATGTGCGTTCCCCATGAGGAGAGAAGTGATCTTGGAGTCTGATGACTCAGTGACAAGATCGCTTGCTCATGGGGCAGGTTGTACGCGTGGGGCGTGATTTTGTTCGCACATGCGCAACGCTTTACTTCAGGCCGACTTGCTCGACTTACCTGACGTCGATGAAGTCACCCGCGGCGTTGACCGCCGGCGTGGTGGAGGTGCCCGCGAAGCTCCAGCGGAAGAACCCGTCGACCGTGGCCTTCACCGTGGTCTTCAGGTCGCCCTTGGTGTTGGTCTTGACGGTCTTCACCGTGGTGTAGGTGCTGGAGTTCTTCTTGCGGAACTGCAGCTTCACCGGCTGGGTCGAGTAACCGGCGTACTTGTTGGTCTCCCAGTTGGCCCGGGTCAGCTTGCCCGTGACGGTGATCGTCTTGCCCTTCTTCACCGGCTCGGGGGCGGCGTTGACGGTGAGCTTGGACAGGCGCTGGACGCGGTGGGTGCTGTAGAAGTCGTTCCAGTAGATGCTGCCCGCCTCGTCGGCGGCGAACGCTGCGGCGGTCACGTGCCAGGTGCCGGCCAGCGAGTTCATGAACAGCTCTCGGAGCGGGTCGACCGTGATGGTCAGCTTGCAGTTCGAGGTCGTGGCGCTGACCGGGGTGCAGGCGGCGGTCTGCTCGTTCGGCCCGAACACGCCGTCGACGTGGGCGCGGTCCTTGCCGTGCCACAGGTCGATGTACGCGTCCTGGACACCGGCGGAGTGACTGGCGGTCAGCGACACCGTGTAGGTCTTGGCACCCGTCGTACCGGCCACGATGTCCTTGCCATCGTTGACCTTCACGTTGGAGACGACCGGCAGTTCCTCGTCGGCGGCGGCACTCATCGTGGCTCTGGAGACGCCGAAACGCTCCGCGGCACTGGGTTTGTGGACGCCCCCGCCGTCGGCCTGCGCGGCCGGGACGGCGAGGGCGGACAGGGCCAGGGCACCGGAGACGGCGGCCACGGTGGTGCGTGCGCGCATGGGTTCCCCCCAGGGAGTGGTCGTGAGCCTGACGGCCTCGTGGGGTCAGATGCGCGCTCGCCGTGATGCGTTGCAGGGGACCGGGAAAATCTTCCACGGGCCGTCCGCCAGGACGGCCCCCTTGTCTCAGTCGAACCAGCGGTCCCTGGCCAGTTCCTCCGTGCGGGTCGGGTCTTCCAGCAGCGCCGCCACCTCGAAGCGCCGCGGCCACTGGCCCGCCGCCCAGGCGAGGCCCGCGGCCACGCCTTCCAGGGTGGACGCGTGGAGGATGCCGTCGTTGGTGAGGCGCCAGTCGATCTCCACGCCGTCGACGACGAGTTCCTCGTGCTCGACGTAGGTGGACGGGGTCCGGGCGCCCAGCAGCACCCGTACCGGCTCCGGTACGTCGTGCTCGGTGCCCTCGGAGTCCACGGAACCCGTCACCGACTCGCTCAGGCGGCGGACCTGGAACAGTTCGGCCAACTCCGCTGCCCGGGACGGCCGTACGGGGAGGAGAGGGACGCCCTCCGTGAACGGGAGCAGGTCCGGTGAGTCGACGACCACCGCGTCGGGCGCGTCCACGACCGCGACCCGGCCGTCGGTCACCGCGCGCAACTCGTCGGGCAGGGTGACCTGTTCGGGGTCCAGGTCGGCCAACGCACCGTAGAGAGCGTGCAGTTGGGCGGACGAAACCGCACGCTCCGGGTCGGCCAGCCGGTCGAGGAGTTCGGCGGCGCCCCCCGGCTCCTCCAGCAGCGCGGCCACCGAGGTCCGCACTCCCAGCGCCCGCAGCACCTGCTCGTCGTCGAACCCGGCCGCGTCGGCCTCGTCGTACAGCCCGCGCAGCAGCGGGTCGCCGCCCGCCGCCAGCAGACCGGCGGGGCGGCGGCCGTCGAGCACCGGGTTTCCGCGCAACCACCAGGCGGTGTACGGCCGCACGACCTCGTGCGTGCCGTCCGGCAGCAGGATGCGGACCTGCTGGGTGAGCGCGTCCCGGAGCGGCGGCTGGGCGAGCAGGGCAAGGGCCTGCGGCCACTTGTCCTCGTCGACCAGGTCGAGATCGCGTACGGCGACCAGCTCGGTGGCGACCGGCGGTACGGGTGTGTCCGGGAACCGGTCGAGGATGTCCTCGCACCACACGTCCACGGCGTCGAGCAGCCCGGCGTCGTCCGGTTCGGCGAAGTCGCCCTCACGCGGCTCCAGTTCGTCCGGGTCCAGGACGACGTCGGTGGCGCGGACCAGGGCGAAGTTGGCGAGCACACCGCAGGCGGCCAGGGGCTGTTCTCCCCACTTGTCCGCCAGCTCGGCGTCCACGAAGGCCAGTTCGTCCTCCCGCATGACCTGTGCGAACGGGCTGCCGGGGAGGACGAGTTCACCGGCCGGCACCGGCTCCCCCTCCTCGTCGGGCAGCGCGAGCGCGCCCAGCCACGGCTCGTCACCGGGCTCAAGACCCGCGTCCCGGACCAGCGCGAGGACGGTGTCGGCCAGTTCCTCGGCGTCCGGGGTGTCCTCCTCCCAGTTCGCGCCCCCGTCGTCGTCCAGGGAGGCGGCCACCGCGGCCCGGACCTGGGGCGTGGTGAGCACCGCGCGCGGGGTCGCGGGCAGCGCGCCGAGCTTCTCAAGGAGCGGGTGGGCGGCGTCCGGGTGGGCGACCTTGAGGCCGAGCCGGGCGAGCGTCTCGGGGTCGGCCAGGGAGCCGTCCGACGTGGGCAGCAGCACCTGCCGGGGCCCGATGGTGGTCCGGCCGTCGGCGAGCGGCACGGGCAGGCCGGAGAGCCGGTCGGGGTCGACGCCCGCGAGGCTGTCGTAGAGCCGCTGCCACCAGGCCGGCTGCTTCACCAGTCCGGCGAGCCGGTCGACGGCGTCGGTCAGCGGGATCCGGGCGACGCCCAACGTCCGCAGTTCCACGCGCCGTTCGAGCCCTGCGGGCAGCAGGGTCGGCAGCACCTCGGCGAGCACCCGCACGGTGTCGGCGCCCGCCCCTTCGACGACCTCGGCCTCGCGGGGGCGCAGGGCCTCGGGCAGTTCCGAGTCGTCGCCGGGCTCAAGCGCGGGAGGGAGGAACGCGGTGCGCGGCAGCCGCTCCAGGATCGCCTGCCGCAGGGCCCCGTCCAGCTCGCCCTTGCCCAGCGGTCCGGGCACGAGCCCGATGATGCCCTCGCTCACCGGCCGCCAGCCGGCGAGGAGTTCGGCGTAGCTGTCCGCCGCGCGCTGCACCAGGAAGTCGGTGAGCGGCCCGGGCGCCGTGTGCCGGCGGGTGGTGTCCAGCGGGAAGGACGCGATGAGCAGCGCGGGGACGCCGAGGGGCTCGTCGCTGGGGGTCGGGGCGTGCACGACGAGGCTGGTGCGGGGGTGCGCCGGGGTGCCGTCGGTGTCGGAGGGCACGGCCCAGGTCAGCGACCAGTGCGGCCGCAGCCGCTCCTCGACGGGCCGGTCGGCGAGCAGTTCGGGGGTGAGCGGCCCGTGCGCGGAGGCCGTTCGCCACCGGGTCGTACCGTCGCGCGAGTCCTCCACGACGGTGAAGACGCCGTCGGTGCGGCGGCTGATCGTCCGGGTCGTGTCCGTCTCGATGACGACCTCTTCGAGCCCGGGCAGGGCGAGCAGGAGGGCGTCGTCGACGGTGTGCAGGAGGCGCTCGGCGAGGTCGGCGGCGGCGGTGTCGCGCAGCGGGAGGATGACCACGGTGTCGTACGGGTCCGGGGCGGTGCCCTCGGCGGCGAACGGCAGCCGCAGCAGCGGCACATGTCCGTCACGCCGCCGGACCTCGTCCCCGAGCCCCGGGCTGTGGCGGGCGGTGTCGGCGGCGAGGTCACGGGCCTCGGCGAGGGACCAGCGGACCCCGCCGTGCCGGCCGACGACGGCGGGCTCGTCGGTGACGGCGAGCACCGCGGCGAAGCCGACACCGAACCGGCCGACCGCGCCGACCGCACCGTCCGGGCCGTCCGCGCCGCTCCGGGGCTCGCGCTTGGCGGAGGCACGGAGGGTGGAGAGGGACTCGACGCCGGCCGCGTCCAGCGGGGCGCCGGTGTTGGCGGCGAACAGGACGCCCTCGCGGAGGGTGAGCCGGAGCCGTCCCGGCACTCCCGCCCGGGCCGCCGCGTCGGCGGCGTTCTGGGCGAGTTCGACGACGAGCCGGTCCCGGTAACCGCCGAGGACCAGGTCCTCCTCGGCGTTGGCGTCCTCCCGGAAACGAGCGGGACTGGTGGCCCAGGCGTCCAGCACACCTCGCCTGAGCCGGGCGGTCCCGAACGGGTCGGCACCCTCGGCGGCGGGCCGCACGAACTTGCTCACGTTGACTCTCCTCATCGGCGTGACGACGAAGGTACCGCGAGGAGGGCAGACCGTAGCTCGGGAGGGTTCGCGGGGGCGAACACGGGCGGGCCGCCGTATGTCGCCACTCCGGAGGAACGTGGTGGGGCAGCCCCTACGAGTGCCCCAGCTCCGCCGCCGCCTCGTCCGGAACCTCCGGCACCGACCCCGAGTCCCGGGCCGGCCGCAGCGGGAACGGGTCCACTCTCGTCTCGTCGATCACCGGAGCCGCCGGCTGGGGCGGCTTCGGCATGACCGCCGCCTCCGAGTGGCCTCCGCAGCCGTACGACAACGACACCACCCGGCCGTCCGCCGGGGCGAACTCGTTGGCGCACAGGCCGAAGGCCTGGCCCAGGGAGCCGCCCAGCGGGACCAGGAAGCCACAGCTGACGCAGGACGCCGGGGCCGCCTGGGCCATCGGGGTCTGCGCGCCGAAGGAGTCCTCCCAGCGGTCGGCGGCGACATGGAGGCCGTAGCGGGACAGGACCCGCGCCCGGCGCATACCCAGTTCCTCGGCGACCGCCGCGATCGAGCCCCGGGACGGGGCCATCGGCAGGTTCGCGGGGGAGCCTTCGGTGACCTCGGCGTCCTCCGCCTCCACCAGCTCGGCCATCTCCTCCGAGACCGGCGCGCTCGGCAGCGGCTCGTCCTCGCCGGAGTACCCCGGCTCCAGACGCAGGTCCTCGGCGTCCGTGGGCAGCAGATCGCCAGGACCCATGTCGCCGGGGCGCAGTCGCTCGCTCCACGGCACCCACTCGGGAGCGAGCAGCGCGTCCGGGCCGGGCAGCAGCACGACCTCGTCCAGGGTGACGACCTTCGCGCGGGACGCCCGCGCGACCGTCACCGCCCAGCGCCAGCCCCGGTACCCGAGCTCCTTGCACTCGAAGAAGTGCGTGACGACCCGGTCACCCTCGGACACCAGGCTCGCGTGCTCACCCACCACGCCGGGCGCGGCGGCCTCCTCGGCGGCGGCGCGGGCGAGGTCGACGGCCTCGGCGCACAGGCGGTCGGGGGTGCGGCTTCGCGTTGTCGCTGCGCTCACAGGTATCGCTTCTCTCCTACGCCGTCACTCGGGTGCGCCGGCCTGAAGGCGGCGGGTGCGGACGGAGCGGACCGCAGGACCGCGTCGACGTCCGCGCCCGATCGCGCTCGGGCGCACCTGCTCCCATCCATTCTGCGGGATGTCCGAGAGGCGCGCGGCCGAGAACGTTCGCCACGGCGCGCTACGCACGCTACCTGTTCGCCGCCGCTCGGCCTACACCGACGTGAGGGTTCGTTGCTCCCAGAGGGCGTTGGGAGGCGCTTCATATGCGTTCATACGCGCGGTAACCGCACTACTCACAGCTTTCTCGGGGCACTATGACGGGGTGGCAGCCGCGAGGACACACCAGGGAGCCACCGGGATCGGTGGCGGGACGGGCCGGATGGCAGGGTCCGTCCGTGCCGTCGGCCGTGCCCTGCACTTCCCGTTCACCGGAACGGCCCGCGGCATCCGCAAGGCGACCCACGCGCACGGGGCGGGCGAGTCGGGCCTCGGCAAGCTGATCGAACTGCACGCCGTCAACGGCGCGGGCGATGTGATGATCACCGTCGCCCTGGCGTCGACCGTCTTCTTCTCGGTCCCGACCGACGAGGCCCGTGGGCGCGTCGCCCTCTACCTCGCGATCACCATGGCGCCCTTCACGGTCCTCGCCCCGGTGATCGGACCGCTCCTCGACCGCCTCCCGCACGGCCGCCGGGCCGCCATGGCGGGCTCCATGCTCGCCCGCGCCCTCCTCGCCCTGATCATCTCCGGCGCCGTCGCCACCGGCAGCCTGGAGCTGTATCCGGCGGCCCTGGGCGTACTGGTGGCCTCCAAGGCGTACGGCGTCGTCAGAAGCGCGGTCGTGCCCCGTCTGCTCCCGCCCCGCTTCTCCCTCGTCAAGGCCAACTCGCGCGTCACCCTCGGCGGGCTCCTCGCCACCGGCATCGCGGCGCCCGTCGGGGCGGGGCTGCAGGCCATCGGGCCGCGCTGGCCGCTCTACGGCGCCTTCGTCATCTTCGTCGCCGGTATGTTCCTGTCCTTCTCCCTGCCGCCGAAGGTCGACTCGGCCAAGGGCGAGGACGTGGCGCTGCTCGCCGCCGACGAGGAACATCTGCACGGGCCGCATCTCAAGCCGGTCAAGCGGCCAGGGCTGCGAACGGTCGGCATCGCCGTCACCCACGCCCTCGGCGCCAACGCCGCGCTGCGCTGGCTCTCCGGCTTCCTCACCTTCTTCCTCGCCTTCCTGCTGCGCGAGCATCCCCTGACCGGGGAGAGCGCGGCGGTCTCGCTGGGCCTGGTTGCCGTGTCGGCGGGCGTGGGCAACGCGCTGGGCACGGCCGTCGGGGCATGGCTGAGATCCAAGGCACCGGAGATCATCATCGTGACGGTGGTGGCGTTCGTGCTGGGCGCGGCGATCACCACCGCGATCTTCTTCGGGGCGTTCCTGGTGGCCTGTCTGGCGGCCGTCGCCGGGTTCTCACAGGCCCTGTCCAAGCTGTCCCTGGACGCGCTGATCCAGCGCGACGTGCCCGAACTGGTCCGCACCTCCGCCTTCGCCCGCTCCGAGACGCTGCTCCAGGTGTCCTGGGTGTTCGGCGGCGCGGTCGGCATCGTGATGCCGCTCAACGGCTACCTCGGCCTCTCCGTGGCCGCCGCGGTCGTCGCCGCGGGCTGGCTGGCCACCGCGAAGGGGCTGCTGAGCTCGGCACGGCAGGGGAGCCCGTCCAAGGCGCGAGTGGCGTAACGCACCCCCTGAGGCACGGCACGCCGTACCCCGCATAAGAGGACCGTAGGACGTGCCCGATAGCCTTCGGCCATGACCACGCTGCAATCCGATGTGCGACGCCGCCGCGCCGTCGCCGCCGCCGGCCTCGTTTCCGCCGGACTGCTCGTCCTGTCGGCCTGCGACAAGCCGACGCCGCGCGTCACCGTCACGGTCGGCTCGACCTCGGTGAGCTCCGACGCCGTCTGTTACGACGACGGCGACGACCTCGGCAAGACGAAGGCCGCCAAGTGCGCCCTGGAGAAGTCGGACGTCAAGACGATCAAGGTCAAGCAGAGCGAGACCCTGCGCGTCGGCGTCGACCCCGAGGTCGCGGACACCGGCTGGGCGCTGTGGATCAACGGCCAGCAGATGACGTACGCCTACAAGAAGACGTACTACTCCTTCGACGGCGTCGACCTCTTCGCCCAGCAGCAGGGCCAGGCCCCGCAGAAGACGCTGTACATCAGCATCGTCGAGCAGGACAAGACGTCCAGCGGCGAGAGCAAGGAGTACAAGGGCGTGTGGAACTTCAAGCTGGAGAACTCCGACTACTGATGCGCATCCTCGTGGCCACCGCCGTCCCAGCCGAACGGGACGCGGTGGCCCGTGCGTTGTCGGGGGAGCCGGTCGACGTCCTCGCCGTGGGCGTCGGGCCCGCGCGGGCCGCCGCCCGTACCGCCGCCGCCCTCGCCGGTACCCCCTACGGCCTCGTCGTCTCCGCCGGAATCGCCGGCGGGTTCCTGCCGGACGCCCCCGTCGGCTCCCTCGTCGTCGCCGACGAGATCACCGCGGCGGACCTGGGGGCCGAGACCGCGGACGGGTTTGTTCCGGTGACCGAACTGGGCTTCGGGACCGTCAGCCACCGTCCTCCGGAAGCACTCGTACGGAAGGTCGCGTCGGCCACCGGGGCGCGGATCGGGGCCGTGCTCACCGTCTCCACGGTGACCGGCACCGCCACCCGGGCCGCCGTTCTGCGCACACGCCACCCCACCGCCCTCGCCGAGGCCATGGAGGGCTTCGGAGTCGCCGAGGCGGCCGCCGCGCGGGACCTGCCGGTGCTGGAGATCCGAGCCGTGTCCAACGCGGTCGGGCCGCGCGACCGGGCCGCTTGGCGCATCGGTGAGGCGCTCGCGGCGCTGACGGAGGGCTTCGGGAAGCTGACGACCGTACTGGAGGGTTGGAGCCCATATGACCGGTGACCTGAAGATCGCTTACTCCCCTTGCCCGAACGACACGTTCGTCTTCGACGCGCTCGCCCATGGCCGGGTGCCGGGGGCGCCCGCGCTGGACGTGACCTTCGCGGACATCGACATCACCAACGGGATGGCGGAGCGCGGTGAGCTCGATGTACTGAAGGTGTCGTACGCCGTGCTGCCGTACGTCCTCGACGAGTACGCGCTGCTGCCGTGCGGGGGTGCGCTGGGGCGGGGGTGCGGGCCGCTGGTGCTCACCCGGGAGGCCGGTCTCGAACTGACCGGTCGCACGGTCGCGGTGCCGTCCGAGAGGTCGACCGCGTATCTGCTGTTCCGGCTGTGGGCCGCGGACGTCCTCAAGGGTGGTGTCGGGGAGATCGTCGTGATGCCGTTCCACGAGATCATGCCGGCCGTGCGGGACGGTCACGTCGACGCGGGCCTTGTGATCCACGAGGCTCGGTTCACGTACCAGAACTACGGGTTGCACAAGCTGGCGGACATGGGGGAGCACTGGGAGTCGACGACGGGGTTGCCGATTCCGTTGGGGGCGATCATCGCGAAGCGGTCGCTGGGAGCGGAGACGTTGTCATCGCTCGCCGAGTCCATCCGTGCGTCCGTGCGGGCCGCTTGGGACGAGCCCGAGGTGTCCCGGCCGTATGTCATGGAGCACGCGCAGGAGATGGATCCCGCGGTTGCCGATCAGCACATTGGTTTGTACGTCAACGAGTTCACCGCGGATCTGGGGGAGGACGGGTATGCGGCGGTTCGGGGGTTGTTGACCCGGGCGGCGGCGGAAGGGCTGGTGCCGGCTTTGTGGCCTGACGCGTTGTCGTTCGTCTGACGCGCCGTCGGGGCTGGTCACCCCGTGCCTCTAGGGGCGCTGGGCCACTGGGCCAGTGACAGCATGCCCAGCACCTTTCGGATGAGGAAACCCGCCAGAGGGAGTTCCACGCACACCGCCAGTGCCGCCGACCACCAGACGTCCGGGGTGCCGAGGGCCAGTGACACGTCGAACCACGCGTCGCAGACCAGCAGGGCACCCGTGGCCACGGCCGCCACGACCACGGCTCGGTGGCGGCGCCAGCCGAGTACCGCCGTGGCGGCCATCGCGAGGACGAGCAGGACGTCGAAACCGACCCAGGTGGTGCGCCACTGACGGACCGTGTAACCGCTGGGCAGCGTGAAGGCCAGCAGGATCGTCCACGGGACGAGGCCCACGGCGCAGACGGTGAGCAGTTCCAGGGTGTGGCGGCGCTGCCGTCCGATCCGCTCCAGCAGTTCGGGGGACGGCTCCTCGGTCCGTATCTCGCTCAACTAAACGTCGAGTTGGTCGGCGACAGCGCGCAGCAGGCCCGCGATCTTCTTGCCGGCGGTCTTCTCGGGGTAGCGGCCGCGCTCCAGCATCGGCGTGATGTTCTCCAGGAGGGTCGTCAAATCCTGGACGATGGAGGCCAGTTCGTCCGGCTTCTTGCGCTGGGCCGCCGCGACCGAGGGTGCGGGTTCCAGGAGGGTCACCGAAAGGGCCTGGTCACCGCGCTGGCCCGCGACCACTCCGAACTCCACCTTCTGCCCGGGCTTCAGCGTCTCGACTCCGGCGGGGAGGACCGAGGAATGGACGAAGACGTCACCGCCGTCGTCACGGGAGAGAAAGCCGAAGCCCTTCTCACTGTTGAACCACTTGACCTTGCCGGTAGGCACGTCTGTCCTCGTCCTCGTACTCGTCGGAAAACTGCTTCGGAAACGCCCAGGAACTGCTCTTGATAGCACTGGGGCGGGTCGTCGGGACCCGCCGGTACCAAGACTATTGGTCTTCAGGCCGGTGACAAGACGTCGCCCGGTTGTTCCTTCGGGCAGGGAACTACCCTGGTCCGGTGCGTGACAAAACCCAAACGAATTCCGCCGTTCCCGGTGACCGACTGATCCGTGCCGGAGCCATCGTGTTCTTCATCGGTGCGCTGGCCACTCTCGTCACCGTGGCCCCGTTCCTGCTCGGAACGACGCCTTTTCCGACGTACATGTTCGGATTGAGCATGCTCATGGCTGTCGGCTTCGTGGTGGCCGGTGCGGGGGTGTTGCAATCAGTCGCGGCGGGAAGGCGTCAGGCGCGGGCCGGACATCAGCAGCCGTCGTAGTCCGAAAACCACTCCTCGAACTCCGTCAGGTCGGTGAGCACCACATCCGCTCCGGCCTCGGTCAGTTCCGCCGCGCTGCACGGTCCGGTGGCCACCGCGACCGAGAGGGCGTCCGCCCGGCGCGCGCCACGGACGTCGCCGACATGGTCGCCGACGTACACGCTCGCGCCGTGCTCGCGCAGTGCGTCCGCCTTCTGCTCGGCCCACAGGTTGCCGATCACCGCGTCCGGTTCCATGCCGAGGTGCTTCACGTGGAGCTTGGCGTTGGGCTCCCACTTGGCCGTGACGACGATGGCCCGCCCGCCGGCCGCCCGTACGGCCCTGATCGCCTCGCGGGCGCCGGGCATCGCGAGGGTGCCGGTGATGGCGTACGACGGGTAGAGCTCGCGGTAGAGGTCCGACATGGCCGGAATCCGGTCCGCCGCGAACCAGTACGCCATCTCCTCCTCCAGCGGCGGCCCGAGCCTCGTGATCACCTGGTCGGCGTCGACGTACGTCCCTGTCCGCTCGGACAGCTCCACCCAGCAGGCGTGGATGCCGGGCCGGGAGTCTATGAGGGTCATGTCGAGATCGAAGCCGACGGTCGGGGCGGGGATGCTTGTAGAGGCCATATGGGCCATTGTGCCCGCGCGAAGAGGCCCGCAGACACCGAGTTTCCGGGGCGGGAGGGGGGCGGCGGGCAGGGGCGGGGGCGAGCAGGACCGCGCGGACCGTCGGGATCACCGGGGCCGCCGGAACCGCCGGCCATCAGGACCACCGGGCCGCTTGAGCCGCCCAGTTCGCCAGAGCCGCCTGGACTACCGGAACCGCCAGGGCCGCCAGGGCCACTGGAGCCGCCGGAACCGCCAAGCGTCGGTCGGATCGGGGTCCCCTCTGGCTACCGTCGCCGTTGCGAGCGCCAGACCAGGAACAGGGCCGAGGCCACTGCCGCGCCGCGGACCACCCACGGCCAGGTCTCGGTGACCGCGTCGTTCATCTGGCCCTCGGCGATGGGGTCGCCCCAGCGGCCCTCAGTGCGGCCCCAGAGCCAGACGAGGCCCGCGGTGAGGGAGAGGCCGGGCAGGAACACGATGGCCCACTTGGTCTCCGCGTCGGTGAGGCGGCGTGAGGCCCAGGCGATGAGCCAGCCGACGACGAGGACAAGCAAGTTGCCGAGCACGGCGCCGGTGACGAGGAGGGCGGCGGCGATCAGGAGGAGGGGGTTGCTCCAGCCCCCGGTGCCGAGGCCTCCGGCACGGGAGAAGGGGCGGCGGCGAACCGGGGTGGGGGCGGCCTCGACGACCGGAGCGGGCGCGGTCTCGGCGGGCCGCTTCAGACGCCACCAGGCCGTACGGGTCTTCGTCGCCGGTGCCTCGACCGCCTTCTCCACGGCCGGTGCCGGCTTCTCCTCCACCTTCTCCTTCGGCGGCGGAGGCTTCAGCAGCTCCGGGATCTCCACTCCGCCGACGAACCCGGGCACGCTGTCGCCCACGCCGAAGGGGCTGCTGTCCACCCGCCACCAGTCGGGCTGCGAGGCGGTGTCGCCGAGCTCGTCCAGGCCGGCCAGGTGGGGCCCGGAGGAGGTCCGGGGCTGCGGCGACGGGTCGGCGGGGCGCGGGTGCGGGATCGCCTTGCGCAGGCCCTTCCGCCGCTGTTCGCCGTCGTCCTGCGACCCCCGGTCCCGCTGTACGGGCATGGAGACGACCGGCGTCTGGGGAGTGCTGCCCGCTGTGGCTCCCGCGGCGGTGACCACCTCGTCGGGGCTGCCCAGCCTGGCGATGATCCGGCGGACCGCGGCGGGCGAGTCCACCGGCGCCTTCGCGCGTCGCCGGTCGATCTCGCCCCGCAGCTCCGAGACGAGCCGCATTCGGGTGGACGACGGCAACTGCCGCTGCTGCGCGACATCGCCGACCCGGCTCAGATACTCGTAGACGACCTGGTCGCTCTCGATACCCACGAAGTCCCCTCCGGGGTTGGCGCGTTCGGTACCCCGTGGCACGACGGTAGCGCAGGCGGATCTCGTCCGGACGCCCCCCGACTGCGCGGGTACGTCCCTCCTGCCCCGCCCCGCCACCCGCTACCGTTGGTCGGATGAGCAACCCGGCCGTACCGCCGCGCTCCCTCGCGGAAGCGCTCCGGGCCAGGGACGACGCGTCCCTGGCCGCGCTGCTGCGTGCCCGCCCCGACCTCATCACCCCCGTGCCCACGGACCTGACGCAGCTCGCGACCCGGGCCGGGACGCGGGCGTCGGTGGTGCGGGCGCTGGAGCGGCTGGACCGTTTCGCGCTGCAGACGGCGGAGGCACTGGCCGTGGCGGCGGACCCGGCGCCGTACGACGAACTGCTGGCGCTGCTGACCGGTGACGCGGGCGACCCGGCGGTCGCGGCGGCGCTCCCCCGCGCCCTCGGGGTGCTGCGGGAGCAGGCCCTGGTCTGGGGCGACGACGACCGGCTGCGGCTGGTCCGTACGGCCCGTGAGCTGCTCGCGCCCTCGCCGCAGCATCCGTCGCCGACGGGTCTTGGGCCGACCGTGCAGGAGGCCACGGCGGGGATGTCGCCGGGCCGGGTCCAGGACATCGTGACGGAGGCGGGCCTCGGTTCGACCCATGACGCGGTGTCGGCGGTGGCGTCGCTGACGGCGCTGTTCACGGACCGGAAGCGGATGTCGGCGCTGCTCGCCGGGCTGCCGGAGGAGTCGCGGGCAGTGCTGGCCCGGCTGGTCTGGGGGCCGCCGTACGGTCAGGTCACCGCCGATCCCGCGGCCCATCTGCGCCGGCTGCTGGACCTGGGGCTGCTGGTGCCGACAGCGCCCGGGACGGTCGTACTGCCGCGGGAGGTGGCCCTGCATCTGCGCGGCGGCCGCGCGCACCGTGAGGTGGAGCCGGTGCCGCCGGCGGTGGAGCCGGCCGCGACGCACCGTCCACAGGTTGTGGACGCGACGGCGGCCGGACAGGCGTACACCGCGCTCGCGACCGTCGAGGAGCTGCTGAAGGACTGGGACGAGGGCGGGCCCGCGGTGCTGCGGGCGGGCGGCCTGAGCGTCCGTGACCTCAAGCGCACGGCGGTCGCCCTGGACGTGGCGGAACCGGTGGCCGCGTTCTGGGTCGAGCTGGCGTACGCGGCGGGCCTGCTGGCCTCCGACGGCGAGGCCGACGAGCGGTACGCGGCCACCCCGGCCCATGACGAGTGGCTGGAGCAGCCCGCGGCACAGCGCTGGGCCCGGCTTGTGGAGGCGTGGCTGACGGCGACGCGGGTGTCCGGGCTGATCGGCGGCCGGGACGCGAAGGACCGCACGCTGTCGACGCTGGGCCCCGGCCTCGACCGCAGCGCCGCTCCAGAGGTACGGCACCGGGTGCTGACGCTGCTGGCGGCCCTGCCGGAGGGCGCGTCACCGTCGACCGGGTCGGTGCTGGCCCGGCTGCGCTGGGAGCGCCCGCTGCGGGGACCCCAGCGGGACGACGACCTGCGGTCACGGCTCGCGGAGTGGACGCTGAAGGAAGCCGAGTTGCTCGGGGTGACGGGGCGGGGGGCACTGTCCGGGCACGGGCGGGCGTTGCTGGGCGCGACCCCGCCGAAAACGCCGGTCAGGGCACCGGAAGGGCCGGGGGACAAGCTTCCCGTGCACCACCGGCCGACGGCACCCGCCGATCCTCTCCCGCTCCCCGAGCCCCTTTCCCCCGCCGAACAGGCCACCGCCTCCGCCGCGGCCGCCCGGCTGCTCGCGCCGTTGCTGCCCGAGCCCCTCGACCACGTCCTGCTCCAGGCCGACCTGACCGCGGTGGCCCCCGGCCCGCTGGAGCGGCCGCTCGCCGAGGTGCTGGGTGTGCTCGCGGACGTGGAGTCGAAGGGCGGCGCGACGGTGTACCGGTTCACGCCCGGGTCGGTGCGCCGCGCCCTGGACGCCGGGCAGTCGGCCTCCGACCTGCACGCCTTCCTCGCCGCGCACGCGCGGACGCCGGTCCCGCAGCCGCTGACGTACCTGATCGACGACGTGGCGCGCAGGCACGGTCATCTGAGGGTCGGCGCGGCCTCGGCGTACGTCCGCTGCGACGACGACGCCCTGCTCAACGAGATCCTCGCCGACAAGCGCGCCGCGGGCCTGCGGCTGCGCCGTCTGGCCCCGACGGTGCTGGCCGCGCAGGCCGATCCGGCGTCACTCCTGGACGGCCTGCGCGCGATGGGCTTCGCCCCGGCCGCCGAGTCCGCGGAGGGCGATGTCCTGATCACCCGCGCGCACGCCCACCGCACCGCACCGCGGACGGCACCCGAACCCGTCCCGGACGGCCCGCCGGTTCCCGACGCGACGCTTCTGTCGGCCGCGATCCGAGCCATCCGCGCGGGTGACCTGGCCTCCACGGCCCCCCGCAAGCCGACCGACCATCCCCCTGTCTCCACCGGCGAACTCCCCCGCACCAGCGCCGCCGAGACCCTCGCCACCATGCAGGCTGCCGTCCTCACCGGCGAGGCCCTGTGGATCGGCTACGTCAACGCCGAGGGCGCCGCCAGTCAGCGCGTCATCGCCCCCATCCGGGTCGAGGGCGGCTTCGTGACGGCGTACGACCACACGGCGGACGAGGTCCGGACGTATCCGCTGCACCGGGTGACGGGGGTGGCGGAGCTCGCGCAGGACTGAACGCGGGCTTAGGGCCTGTTCCAGGTTTCCCGTCTGCCCCGCGACGCCCGGCACGGCTCCCCCACTCTCGGCTTCGCTCGAGCGGGAGGGGCCCCCACCGCCGCACGGCCGAATCATCCAAGTACGTCCAGTACGAGGACGATCCGGCCGCACGCCGAGGCACCGCACCGGACGCCGCAGGGCCCGCCCTTCGGGCGGACGACGGGAAACCTGGAACAGCCCCTAGGTGCCGCTCAGCAGTCCTGGACCACCGGGGCGGTCGTCGTCAGGCCGAAGTGGGTGCGGGCCGCGGTGGTCAGGTCCTCGGGGTCCGTGGTGGTGAGACGGGACTCGGCGAGGAAGCCGAAGGTGTGCCGGGTCCACTCCGCGTAGCCCGCCCCGTCCGGCGGCTCCTCACGGGCCACGACGTGGAAGTCGCCGTCGGCCTCCCGCCGCAGCCGTACGACCTGCGGGAAGTGTGAGCCGCCGCATTCCACGAGGGTGCCGTCGCGTGCGCCGTACTCCAGGCAGTAGGCGTCGATTCCGGCCCGGACGCGGCCCGCGCGCTCCTCCAGTTCCAGGGCCTCGGCCCGGCAGAACCAGCGTGCGCGGAGGGCCGGTGTGTCCGCCCCGGGGCCGTCGCCCTCGGCGTCCGCGGTGAGGCGGGCCTCGATGACGGGGCGTATCTCCGTCCAGAGACGGGCGTCCACACCCGTCGGCCACCTCGCCCAGGCCGCTGTCGCCACCAGTACCACGACCGCGCCCCCGCCGACCGCCCATCTGCTCGCGGACATCCCCATGCGCTTCCCCTCCCACCACCCCGTTCCCGCCCGTTCAGACAGGCGCGGGGCCCTCATGGTTGCCCGGCGTCGCCCTCCGGCCGGGTGAGGGCGCGGCGCATCTCCTCGGTGAAGCGGCGTCCGGCCGGAAGGAGTTCGCCGCTGCCGAGCAGCGTGTCGACGGCGCCGCGGGTGTACCCGTGCCAGGTGGCGTGCTCCCGTTCGGCCCGGGGGTCGGGCGGGGCGGTGTCGCGTTCGGTGCGCCAGAAGTCGCAGACGCCGAGGTGGGCATAGGTCCCCTGGAGGAGCGCGTCCAGCGGCCGGGGGTCGGGACGCCAGGGCGCGTGATAGCGGGCCGGCGACACCGGACCGTGCAGCGGGACCATGTCGAGCAGGGCGCCGAGCTGGATGTGCAGGAACTCGTGGACCAGGGTGAGGGCGAGGAGCACCGGGTCGCCGGGCGGGGACAGGGCGACCGCGCCGAAGGCCCGGCGGGCCGCGGAACTGACCGAGGTGCCGCCGGGTGCGGGGCACAACGGCACCAGAGTGGACAGTCCGGCGGCGACGGCCTCGGCGTGCCAGGGATGGCGACGGACCAGGATCTGCCAGGCGCCGTCCAGCAGTTGCTGCCAGTGACGCACCTCGTCGTCGGTCTGTGTGCCGGCCGGCCGGTGGCCGTGCACGGTGCGGAAGGGGCCGCGGTCGGCCAGCCGCAGACGCAGTACGACGCCGTCGCACTCGGTGGACAGCAGTCGCGGCCCGGACAGGGCGGCCGGTCCGCCGTGGACCAGTTCGCCGAACCAGGTGAGGTCGGGCCGACCACCGCGGGCGTGTTCGGCCAGCGCGCGGGCCAGGCCCTCGTCCAGATAGGGGTGGAGCAGCGTCTCCTGCCAGCCCTGCGGGTCGTCCCCGCGCATCCGGTCAAGGCGTCGGCAGGACGCGTCGAAGGCTGCGTCGGCGGGCAGCGAGCGGCGTACGGCGACCGTCAGCAGCATGCGTTTGCTGAGCTGTCCGCGCCGTAGCCCGGCCACGGCCGGGGCGCCTCCCCGGGCACGGGCGAGGGCGTCGAACACGGCAGGGGCCACGACGTGTGTGGGCGGGGCGGGGGGCACGGAGAGCTCGCTCCTCACGGGTCGGGGCGGCGCCGTCACCTCGGTACCGGCTGCGAAGCCGCCCGCAGCCGGGTGACGTCCCGGCGCAGGCGGTCGGCGATGTGGTCGACGAGGACGGCGAGGTCCGCGCAGTAGACGGACGGGGCGGCGAAGGGGGTCGGGGTGGCCCCGGGGTGGTAGCGGTGGGCGTACAGGCCGCCGCCGCAGACCGCTGAGCGGGGACAGGCCGCGCAGACCGGGGCGAGTCCCGCCCGCCCGCGCTGGCGGGCCCGGAATGCCTCCTGGCGGGCGGCGTCGGCGAAGGTGTGCCGGAAGACGTCAAGGCCGGTGGACGGGGCCCCCGGGTAGGTCACCTTGAGCGAGTCGGCCTGCTCGATGGTGCCGTCGGTCTCGACGACGACGAGGTCGACCGGGGTCAGTCCGACGGCCTCGCTGCGTGCGGTGCCACCGAGCAGCAGCGCCAGGATCTCCTCGAAGAGCCGGATCCCGGTCTCCCGGCGGGGCGCGTCGTACCAGCGGTCGAACACCGCGCACAGCCATCGCGCGTACGGCACGGGTTCCACGGGTGTGGGTCCGGGCGCCGTGCGGGGCGGGGTGGTACGGGCGGCGAGGCCGGGCGGTGGGGTGTGCCAAGTGCCGTGCGGGAGGAGGAGGTTGAGCAGGGGCGGGGAGAAGGCCAGCAGGGCCTCGTAGGTCTCCACGGGGTCGGCGGCCAGGTCGATGGTGCAGAGCAGGCCTGCGTAGAGGTCGCGGTACGGGCCGTCTCCGAGCAGCCGGAGCGCCCGCGCGACGTCGGCGTGACTGCCGCGTCCGTCCGGGCGCAGGCGGTGCCGGTCGTGGGTGGCGGCGGTGCCGTCGAGGCTGACCCCGATGCGTACTCGGTGGCGGGCCAGGACGGGCAGCAGGGCCGGGTCCTCGGCGAGCCGCAGACCGTTGGTCTGCATGCTGAGCCGCAGCTCCGCCACCCCGTCGAGGGCGTCGGCGAGCACCCGCAGTACGGCGTCCAGTCGCGTGGCTCCGACCAGCAGCGGCTCCCCGCCGTGCAGGATGACGTGGACCTCCGTCAGGGCGTGCGTCCGGGCGTGCTCGGCGATATGGGCGGCCGCCCGGCGCACGGTGCCGGGGGCCATGGCGCGGGGGCGGTCGCGCCAGCTCTGGTCCACCGACTCGTAGACGTAGCAGTAGTCGCAGGCGAGATTGCAGCGGCTGTGGATCTTCAGCAGGAACTGCCGGAAGGGAACCATGGACCAGCCTCGCTGGGACGCGCCGGAGCCGCTCCCGCCGACGGCCGGGTCGACACGGGAACGGGTGGGGCGGGTGGCGGCATCCTACAACCCGTCAGTTACCGCACCCGCGACTCCAGGACGGCTCCCCGGCCGTGCCCGACGGCACGACGCAAGCGCCCCACCGCACCCCGGCCCTCTCACGTCGTCGGTGGCTCGATGTCGGAGTCCAGCCGTATCCCGCGCGCGATCGCCTGTGTCGTCGGATGGTCCTCCCCCAGGGTGCGTCGGGCGCGGGCCAGGGCGTCCTCGCGCAGGTGGTCCGCCTCCGCCGCGCGGTCCAGGGCGCGCAGGCTCAGCGACAGGTTGGAGCCGCTGCCGATGACGTCGTAGTGGTCGGGGCCGAGGGCGGCGAGCAGCCCCTCCCTGGCCTTGGCCTCCAGGTCGGCGGCCTCCTGGGTCCGGCCGGCGGTCGCCAGGTCGTTGGCGTGGTTGAGCATGCAGGCGTAGGTGTACGGGTGGGACTCCCCGAGGACGGTGCGCAGGTGCTCCATGGTGCGTGCCGAGGACGCGAGCGCCTGGTCCCCGTGGCCGAGCAGCCTCAGGTACACCGCCATGTTGTTGGCGCAGACCAGGGTGACCGGGTGCTCCTCGCCCAGGTAGTCCTTGTAGCGGCCGAGGGCCCGCTCGGCGAGCTCCAGCGCCTGCGCGGTCTCGCCGAGCGCGGCGAGATCGCCGGCCAGGCTGCACGCGACGGCGAGGGTGTCGTAGTGGTCGGGGCCGTGGGCCTGGAGATAGCGGTTGTAGATGTCCTGGTCAATGTCACGGGCCTCGACATAGCGGCCGTCCCGGCGCAGGGCCACGGCCAGGTTCTTGCGGGCCCGCAGGGTGTCGCTGTGCCCGTCGCCGAGAAGTTGCTGGTAGAGGCGGGTGGTGGTTTCCAGGAGGCTCAGCGCCTGCTGGAGCTCGCCGGTCTCGCGCAGGTCGCGGGCGTAGTTGTTGGCCAGGTTCAGGGTGCGCGGTTTCATGCTGCCCTGGTTCTGCCGCTGCCGTTCGTAGGCCGACCGGTGCAGGTCCAGGGCGGCCCGGCGGTCGCCGGCCAGGTACTCGGACATGCCCAGGTTGTTGGCGTACATCAGGGTCCGCTGGTGGTCCTCGCCGAATTCGGCGTACGCCGCCTCGTAGGTGTTGCGGTCCAGTTCACGGGCCTCCTGGTAGCGGCCGAGGGCCCGCAGGTCGGCGCCGACGTTGCCGGCCGCGGCGAGGGTGGCCGGGTACTCGGCGCCCCTGGTGTCGGTGAGCCGCCGCAGTACGTCGACGTCGAGTTCGTACGCCTCGTCCAGCCGCCCCAGCGAGCGCAGCACATTGCCCAGCTGGGTGCGCAGCAGCAGGGTGTGGGTGTCGTCGGGGCCGCCGCCCGGGAAGTCCGGCCGCCCCCAGCGTTCCAGGGTGCGTACGGCCAGGCCGTGGGCCGTGCTGTAGAGGCTGCGCTTCCACAGGTAGCGCACCGAGTCGATGATCAGCTTGCGGACCTCGGGATTGGGGTCGGACGCCGCGCGTGAGGGCTCCAGATGCGGGAGGAGTTCGTCGTACTCGTCCCAGTCCGCGGTGGCCTCCGGGTTGCCGGGGTTGGAGTCCGCCAGCGCGGTGTGCACCACCCCGCGCAGCTCCGCCCAGCGCTGTCCGCCGGCGCCGTCCCGGATCACCGCCTGGACGAGCCGGTGCACGGTCAGGGTCTCGCTGCCCTGGTCGCTGCGGGCCAGTCCGTACCGGTTGAGCAGGCGCAACAGCTGGGCGACGGCCATCTCGTCGCGGGGTTCGTCCGCGTCCATGGTCAGGGCCCGGGTGACGGCCCGGCCGTAGAGCAGCCGCATGGGGATCGGATCGGGGCCGAAGAAGGAGCAGATCTCCAGCATCTCGGCGGCGGCCCGGTCCCGTGTGCGCAGGTCCTCGACCGCGATCTGCCAGGTCCGGGCGGCGGAGTTGGGGTACTCGCGGAGCGGCAGCTGGGTGTGGTCGAGGATGTCGGCGGGGCGGTCGCGCAGTTGGGCGAGGTAGCGGTCGACCGGCATGTTGCTCTCACCGAGCCAGGTCGCGGTCTGGCCCACCGCGAGGGGGAGGTCGCCGAGTTCGTGGGCGATCTGTTCCGCGTCCTCAGCGGACAGCGACGGGCTGAACCTGTGCAGCAGTTCGACGCTCTCGGCGCGGGTGAAGACCTCCACCTCGGCCCGGCCCGCGCTGTTGACCCAGGCCCGGTCCCGCGAGGTGATCAGCACATGCCCGCCGGGCGGCCCGGCGGGGAGGAGGCCGTCGAGTTCCACGGGGCTGCCCGCGTTGTCGTACACCAGGAGCCAGCGGTCGTACGGCTGTCCCTGCCCGAGCGCGCGCAGCACGGCCTCGGCGGTGCTGCCCACGTCCTCGCCCTCCTCCAGGTCGAGGTAGGGGGCGAGGTCGGCGAGGGCGGAGCGGATCAGGCCGGGCTGTGCGGCGTTCATCCACCAGACCACGTCGTAGGCCGACTTGTAGCGGTGTGCGTACTCCAGCGCGGTCTGGGTCTTTCCCATGCCGCCGAGTCCGTACAGCACCTGGCTGGGCACGGTGGCGGTGGGGCCGGCGGTGAAGTGGTCACGCAGTCGTTCCAGCAGCGGGCCGCGCCCGGTGAAGGACAGGTTGCGGGACGGCAGGCGCTGGGCCGCCGGGATCGAGCCGGGGAAGCCGGGCAGGGCCGTGGCGCCGGCCGAGGCGGAGCCGTCGGGGAGACGGCGGCCCGGGGGCGGTCCGAGGACGGCGAGGAGCTGGTCGACGGCCTCGGCCGGACCGCACCGGCTGAGATCGGCGACGGCTCTGTCGAGGTACGGGCCCACGGCCGCCGGGTCGAGGTCCTGGAGCCGGACGGCGAGCAGTGCTGGGCCGCCGAGTGTCTCGTGTCCGGCCAGCTGGAGGCGGATGGTGGCGGCCCGCGACTGGGTCGCGTACTCCGGCGACAGCAGGGCCAGCACCCTGCCCTGGCCGCTCAGGGTGCCGGCCACCTCGGGCAGGACGGTGCCGTCCGGGGCGATGGTGCTGTGCAGCGAGACCTGGTAGCCGACCGCTTCCAGGGCCTCGGCCGCCCACTCCGCCCAGACGCGGCCGAGCGGTGCGTAGCTGAGGTAGACCTGGGTGGGCAGGGCGCGGGGCGCCCTCAGATAGGCGGTGCGCAGTTCGGCTCGCCGGTCGCCCGGCAGCGGGGCGAGTCTGCGCACCCGGCCCTCCGAGACCCATTCGGTGAGCCGCTCGAACGCGGTGAGCAGCGAGCGCTCCTGGTGGGGCCGGTCGGCGACGGTGGCGGGGATCTCCTCATAGGCGTAGAACGCCTTGTACGGAATCTCTATCTCGCCCCAGTAGCGCGTGTGCTCACCCTCCGAGAGCCAGGACAGGTAGGGCTCGAACTCGGCGCGGGAGAAGTCCCGTCCGGCCTCCAGCCGTTCGGTCTCGGCCTCCTCGACCCGCATGGGGACCGGCAGCACCTTGATGGGGCGGGGCGCGGAGCGCTGTACGGCGGCTGCGGCGTCCACACCGCCGCGGATGCTCTGGACGCTCATCGTGAAGCAGTCGACGAGGACGTCGGGCAGGACGATGGTGCAGATGCCGGAGGTGTCGCTCACGCCGGTCCGGCTGTCGATGAGCACATAGTCGTAGGAGGCGATCATCTCCTCGCGCAGTGCCTGGAGGAAGTGCCCGCCGCCGTGGCGGTCGTAGAAGCTGTGCCAGTTGAAGCTGGTGACGGCGGCCGAGTAGGCGGCCGACTGGCGCCCGGCGGGCAGGAAGTCCAGCCGGCCCCCGGAGGGGAGTTCCAGGAGCAGTCCGACGGTGTACGGCGTCAGGTCCGCGGCGGCCCGCAGCCAGTCGTCGGCCCCGGCGCCGGCGGTCGGCGGTTCGGGGCTCAGCACGGTGCGCACATAGGCCTGCACCATGTTGATCAGGCCGTCGGACGAGCGCAGTTCGGGGTCGACCAGCAGGGGATGCAGATAGCGGTGCAGACCGGGGGCCTCCAGGTCCCAGTCCACGAGCAGCACCCGATGGCCGTTGCTGGCGAGGATCCAGCCGACGTTGGCGAGCGCCATGGTGCGTCCGGTGCCGCCCTTGTACGAGTAGAACGTGACGATCTTGCCCGGTCCTGTGGGGCTACTGGTCATCGTCTGTGTCCTTCGTGGCGGGGAAGGCGCCGGGGAACGGGGGCGGGCCGGCGGGGTCGGGGGAGGCAGGGGAGCCAGGGGAGCCGGAGGGCTCGGGGGGATCGGGCAGGTTCGGGATGGTGAGTCCGCTCAGTGGGGGCGGGGGCGGGCCCTCGGGGAGCCGGAAGGGGGTGGTGCTCTCCATTTCCATCAGCCGGTTCTGCGCCACCGCCAGCATCACGGCGAGCCGGTCGTCGAACTCGTCCGCACCGACCCGCACCCGGAACAGCGGGTCGTGCGGATCGTTCTGCCGACGCCAGTTGCGCCAGAACACCCGGCTCAGGTCCTGCCAGACCGCGTTGTCGCCGGACTCCTCGTCGGAGTCATGACAGGGCACCAGGACACCGGTGGCGGGGCGGTTCTGGCCGTCGTAGTCGGCGAGCGCGTCCCGGTAGCCCGGCGTGCGTACCGCCCACGGGTCGACGAGGAGGATGCTGGTCTGGTTGTTCACCATCGTCTCGTCGAGGCGGCTGCTCAGTTCGGCGTCGACGACCTCGATGTTGCTGGTGTAGCCCTCCTCCACGATCACCTTCTGTGCCCGGTGTGCGACCGTGGGGTGCCTGGGCGGATGGTACGGCGTCCACTCCCGGGGCGAGCGCCCGTAGTACTCCGGCCTTCGACGCCCTTCCGGCAGCGGGTCGGCGACCCCCGCGGCCAGGAAGACCTGGACATGCCCGGTGCCCGGTGCGGCGGCCCGCTGATGCTCGGCCACCGGGAACAGTCCCTGCACCTCGCCGAGGTCCAGGCTCGGCGCGAACGGCAGCCGGAACCGGTCCGCCGCCATCCGCACCCGGGCGGCGACCCGCTCGACGATCCCGCGGTACACCGGACCGGTCGGGTCGGTACGCAGGATCTGCATCAGCCCGTGGGTGACGTACTCCTGGCCCATCCCCGCCTCGTGGTACTGGAAGCGGGCGATCTCCTCCGGCAGTTCCCCCTCCATGGGCGCCCACAGGACCGGCACCAGCGCGGGGACGTCGATCTCGGTCTCCCGGCGGTACTCGTGCAGCCTGGCCCGGAACGCAGTCCACTCCTTGCCGCAGTACAGGCTGTTCAGATACGCCGGGGAGTACAGCGCGACGAAGGCACGGCAGTGCCCGACCGCGGCACCGAGCACCCGGGCCCAGTCCGCGCCCAGGCCGAGCCGCTCCACGTCCCGGAAGGGCGGCTGCGCCGCCGGGTCGGCACCGATCCGGCGGAGCTCCAGTACGAGATCGTCGTAGAACCGCTTGACGAACTCGTCGGGATTGTCCTTCCGCGCGTAGCTGAGGAAGAAGTACGGCTCCTGAACCAAGGCGTCCCCCGATACCTCCCTGGCCGGCCCGCCGGCATGCCACCTGTACGTCGGAGCACACCGGGTCATACCCAGCGCGGTGGCGCCTCAAGCTGTCGGCTTCGGACATCCGTCCGAGTGCGAGCGGGGAGGGAGAACAGGAGGGTGGGACCCGGTCAGATCGAGGAGTCGAAGGCGGCGTACGGAACTCCGACCGGGTTGACCGCCTCGTCGACCATGCGGCGCAGCGCCGCGCCCAGCACGGTGTCCGGCAGCTCTTCGAGCATCTCGTCCAGCGCTTCCATACTGAGGTCCGTGACATCAAGCAGACATGAGTCGACCCCGGCGCTAGCGTCCATCGGCATCCTTCGCACACACGCGTGCTTTGTCAGGAGCGTGCACGCGAAACCTGGCACACCCTATCGGGATCGCACCGCCTGATTCCAGGCGCCGCACGGCCCGCGGGATGGGGCACACTGGAGGTTTGGCCCGCGCGGAAGGATGCATGTACGTGAACGGTCCTCTCATCGTCCAATCCGACAAGACCCTGCTGCTTGAGGTCGATCACGAGCAGGCCGACGAGTGCCGTCGGGCCATCGCGCCGTTCGCCGAGCTGGAGCGGGCGCCCGAGCACATCCACACCTACCGGGTGACCCCGCTGGGCCTGTGGAACGCGCGGGCGGCCGGGCACGACGCCGAGCAGGTGGTGGACGCGCTCGTGCAGTACAGCCGCTACCCCGTGCCGCACGCCCTGCTCGTCGACGTCGCCGAGACCATGGACCGGTACGGGCGGCTCACGCTCAGCAAGCACCCGGCACACGGGCTCGTCCTCACCACCACCGACCGGCCGGTGCTTGAGGAGATCCTGCGCTCGAAGCGGATCACCCCGCTGGTCGGGGCGCGGCTCGATCCGGACACCGTGGTCGTGCACCCCTCCGAGCGCGGGCAGATCAAGCAGACGCTGCTGAAGCTGGGCTGGCCCGCCGAGGACCTCGCGGGGTACGTGGACGGCGAGGCGCACTCGATCGAGCTGGCCGAGAACGGCTGGGCGCTCAGGCCCTACCAGAAGCAGGCCGTGGAGAACTTCTGGCACGGCGGCAGCGGGGTCGTCGTCCTGCCCTGCGGTGCCGGCAAGACCCTCGTCGGCGCCGGGGCCATGGCGCAGGCCAAGTCGACCACCCTCATCCTCGTCACCAACACCGTCTCGGCCCGGCAGTGGAAGCACGAGCTGGTGAAGCGGACCTCGCTGACCGAGGAGGAGATCGGCGAGTACAGCGGGACGCGCAAGGAGATCCGGCCCGTCACCATCGCCACCTACCAGGTGCTCACGACCCGGCGGAAGGGCGTCTACCCGCATCTGGAGCTCTTCGACTCCCGGGACTGGGGGCTCATCCTCTACGACGAGGTGCACCTGCTGCCCGCGCCCGTCTTCAAGTTCACCGCCGACCTCCAGGCCCGGCGCAGACTCGGGCTGACCGCGACCCTGGTGCGGGAGGACGGGCGGGAGTCGGACGTCTTCTCGCTCATCGGGCCCAAGCGGTTCGACGCGCCGTGGAAGGAGATCGAGGCGCAGGGGTACATCGCGCCCGCCGACTGCGTCGAGGTCCGGGTGAACCTCACCGACTCGGAGCGGCTCGCCTACGCCACCGCCGAGCAGGAGGAGAAGTACCGCTTCTGTGCCACGACCGCGACCAAGCGGAAGGTCACGGAGGCTCTGGTACGGCGGTTCGCGGGCCAGCAGATCCTGGTGATCGGTCAGTACATCGACCAGCTCGACGAACTCGGCGAGCACCTGGACGCCCCCGTCATCAAGGGCGAGACCTCCAACGCCCAGCGCGAGAAGCTCTTCGGCGCCTTCCGGGAGGGCGAGATCAGCGTGCTGGTGGTGTCCAAGGTCGCGAACTTCTCCATCGACCTGCCGGAGGCGACCGTCGCCATCCAGGTCTCGGGCACCTTCGGCTCCCGCCAGGAGGAGGCCCAGCGGCTCGGGCGGGTCCTGCGCCCCAAGGCGGACGGCCACCAGGCCCACTTCTACTCCGTGGTCGCCCGCGACACCATCGACCAGGACTTCGCCGCACACCGACAGCGGTTCCTGGCGGAACAGGGGTACGCCTACCGGATCGTGGACGCGGACGAGCTGCTGGCGGAGGGCTGAGCCGGCGCCGCGCTCAGCGGCGGCGGACGCCCGCCTCCTCGCCGTACTCGCCGAGTATGACGACGTCGAAGGCTGCGCCGGTGAAGACGCGGATCGCTCGGAGGGCGTTGCCCAGGCGGTGGGTGCTGTGGATACCGGAGAGGGGGGTCGCCCCGGACGGGCGACCGGGGGCTGGGGTGAAGGTCGCTGCGCTCATGCATCCATGGTGGCTGAGCAGACGTAAAGAGGGCATCGGTCCCAGGTAGCCACTTCTTGTGCTACCTGGGTACACCCTGTGGGTGGAGCCTCCCCCACCCGGCTGAGGGGCCCTCCCCTAGGGGGACGGAAAAACCGTTGGCGTTCCGGCCGCCGCCACCTCTAAAATCTCCGCTCTTGCCCGCCTCCCTCCCGGAGCGCCGCCGACCGGCCGGAAACCGGTCGGCATCTCGCTGCCACCCACCCGGCAGCCACATCCCGCAGCACCTTCGGAGGCACCCCCTTGTCCAGGCCGTCCACGCCCGCGCCACCCGTAGCCGACGACCCGCTCGCCCGCGAACGCTCCCACCTCGCCGGCTCCCGAGCCGCCCTGCGCGCCATGCGCGAGGACGCCGAGTCGCTGGACATCAAGGACGTCACCGCGAACTGGGTCAACGCCGAGGTCCTGGCCCGCCAGATCGACGAGCGGATCAAGTCGCTGGCCGACCTCAGCGACACCCCGCTGTTCTTCGGCCGCCTCGACTACCTGCACTCCCCCGGCGCCGACCAGGCGGAGGGCGCGGAGGGCGAGCGCTTCTACATCGGGCGCCGGCACGTCCACGACCACGACGGCGACCCGATGGTGATCGACTGGCGGGCGCCGGTCTCACAGCCGTTCTACCGGGCGTCCAAGAAGGACCCGATGGACATCGGGCTGCGCCGCCGCTTCGGCTACACCCGCGGCGACATCACCGCCTACGAGGACGAACACCTCTCCGACCCGGCAGAGCCGTCGGGGGCTGCGGCCACCAGCAAGCTGCTCCAGCAGGAGATCGAGCGCCCGCGCGTGGGCCCGATGCGCGACATCGTGGCGACCATCCAGCCCGAGCAGGACGAGATCGTGCGGTCCGGTCTCGGCGGCACGGTCTGTGTGCAGGGAGGTCCCGGCACGGGGAAGACGGCCGTCGGCCTGCACCGGGTCGCGTACCTGCTCTACGCCCATCGCGAGCGGCTCGCCCGCACCGGCACCCTCGTCATCGGACCGAACAGGTCCTTCCTGCACTACATCGAGCAAGTGCTGCCCGCACTGGGCGAGTTGACGGTGAAGCAGGCGACCGTCGACGACCTGGTGGCGCACGTCGAGGTGCGCGGCGCCGACGACGCGGCCGCCGCGGTCCTCAAGGGCGACGCGCGGATGGCGGAGGTGCTCAGGCGGGCCGTGTACGCGCACGTGACCATGCCCACCGAGCCGGTGATGGTGGTGCGCGGATCACGCCGGTGGCGGGTCCCGGCGTACGAAGTCGAGGAGATCGTGAGGGAGCTGCTCGACCGGGGCATCCGCTACGGCGCCGCCCGCGAGGCCCTCCCGCAGCGCATCGCGCACGCCGTGCTGGTGCAGATGGAGCGGTCCGGGGAGGCCCCCGACGACCGCGTGCAGGACGCGGTGGCCCGCAACGCGGCGGTGAAGGCGGCGGTCAAGCAGATCTGGCCGCCCGTCGACCCGGCGAAACTCGTCCTGCGCCTGCTGACGGACGCGGACTTCCTCGCCGTACACGCGGACGGGGTCCTCGACGAGGACGAGCAGAAGACGATCCTGTGGGCGAAGCCCGTGCGGTCCGTGAAGTCGGCCAAGTGGTCCGCCGCGGACACGGTGTTGGTCGACGAGACGACGGACATCGTGGAGCGCACGCACTCCCTCGGGCATGTGGTCCTCGACGAGGCGCAGGACCTCTCCCCCATGCAGTACCGTGCGGTCGGGCGCCGCTGCTCGACCGGCTCGGCGACCGTCCTCGGAGACCTCGCGCAGGGCACCACGCCCTGGGCGACGCGGAGTTGGGACGAGGCGCTGGCCCACCTCGGCAAGTCCGACGGGGTGATCGAGGAGTTGACGGCCGGTTTCCGTGTGCCGACGGACGTCATCACATACGCCTCCCTCCTCCTCCCGCACATCGCGCCGGGCCTGACCCCGGTCGCGTCGGTCCGTGAGAACCCGGGCTTCTTCGACCTGCGCGAGACCTCGGGTACGGCCGAAGTGGTCGCCGCGTGCGAGGAGTTGCTGCGCAACGAGGGATCGACGGGTCTGATCGCGGCGGACGCCCGGGTGCCCGAGCTGACACAGGCGCTGACGGCGGCGGGGATCGGCTTCCTGGCCCCCGGCGAGGAGACCACCGCCGAGACCCGGCTGACCCTGGTACCGGCGTCCCTCGCCAAGGGCCTGGAGTACGACTACGTCGTCCTGGACGAGCCGCAGGCCGTGGTGGACGGCGAACCGGACGAACGGACCGGGCTGCGCCGGCTGTACGTGGCTCTGACCCGAGCGGTGTCGGGGCTGATCGTGACGCACGCGGCGCCGTTGCCTGCGCAGCTTGCCGGGTAGGGTGCTGATCCGTTCCGCCATGTCGCCCTGGAAGGGCCCCTGTTGAGCACCCCGCCGCCCTCGCGTCAGCCCGGCGGGCGAGTGCGGGGGCGCGGGGGTCGGTCGCGCAGTTCCCCGCGCCCTGGGTGGGTCCGCTCACCCCTTGTCCAGAACGTGGCGCCACTCCCGTACCGCCTCCGCCGAAACCGGCGCCCCCCAGCCCCCCGGCCGCGCCGCCCCGCCGATGTGGAACGCGTCGAACCCGGCCGCCCGCAAGCCCGGCACATGGTCAAGGCGCAGCCCGCCCCCCACCAGCAGCTGCTGCTCGTACCCCGGCTCCCCCGCCCTCGCCGCCTCCGCGAGCAGCACGGGCAGCCCCTCGTCGACGCCCGCCGCCGAACCCGCCGTGAGGTAGGTGTCCAGACCCGGCAGATCGGCCAGCTGCTTGCGCAGGGCGTCCCGGTCCGCCGTGTGGTCGATGGCGCGGTGGAAGGTCCAGCGGCAGCCGTCCAGCACCCCGACGACCCGCTCCACGGACGCCAGATCCACCTCACCGGAAGCGTCGAGGAACCCCAGCACGAACTCCTCGGCCCCGGCGGACCTCATCTCGCGGGCCGTCCTCACCAGCCGCCCGGCGTCCCCCGCCCCGAACCCGTCCGACAACCGCAGCATCACCCGCAGCGAGATGTCCACGGCGGCCCGGATCCCGGCGACCGTCGAGACCGTCGGCGTCAGACCGTCGGCCGCCATGTCGGTCACCAGCTCCAGCCGGTCCGCGCCTCCCGCCTGGGCCGCGACCGCGTCCTCGGTGTCGAGGGCAACCACTTCCAGGACCGCACGCTTGCTCATCGGACCCCATTCATCGGACGATCGATCGGACAGCTACAGGTCTAGTCCAATTTTAGGGTACGGGGTCAGGAGTCATACGGGGTCACCCGAAGATGTTCAGCTCCTTCACCTCCACCCCCGCCAGCTCGTACGCCCGCCCCCGCAGCGGACGCCCCGAGTACAGCCGTACGAGAGTCGCCGCGTCCCCGATGTAACGCGCCGGAGTGCGGTCGCCGGCCGCGTCGCCCAGGCGGAGCGGTTCGTCCAGGTCGTCGAGGTCGGCGTGGAGGGGGAGGTGGCCGCGTTCCTGGGTGGTGCGGACCAACAGGGCCAGTGCGTCCGGCAGACCGGCACCGCCGTACGCCCCCGGCTCCCCGAGGACCTCCCGCACATCACCCGCGTGCACCCTCCCCCACTGCCTCAAAGGCGTGGGGGGACCCCCACCCCAGCCCAATGATGTCCAGCACCCCGCCCGCCCGGGCGATCGCCGCCCCCGCCTGCGTCATCCCGCGCTCCAGCTCGTCCACGACCTGCTGGTTCGTCCAGTCCGCGCGCTCGGCGATGTCCCGGTCGTTGGACTCGGGCGAGAACACGCCCTTCTCGAACCGGCCCTCCACCACCCGCGTCAGGGCGGACGAACAGTGCGCGAGCACGTCCCGCACGCTCCAGCCGGGACACGCGGCCGTCGGCAGCGCGAAGTCGGCGTCCGGGCGGGAGCGCAGGAGGGGGATCAGCGCGTCACGTTCGGTGGTCAGGAGACGGCCGGGCAGCGAAGGGTCTCGTACGTCAGTCATGCGCCCAACGTGCCAGGAGCGACACGCGAGACAATGAGGCCATGGCCGATCTCGACACCCTCCGCGCCCGTTTCACCGACGCCCTGAACGCGGCCAGGGGCTCCGACGGCCCCGACCCGCTGCCGTACGCCGACAACCTCCTCACCCGCTGGCAGGAGCCGCAGCGGCACTACCACACGCTCACACACCTCACGGCGGTCCTGGACCACGTCGACGTGCTGGAGACGTACGCCGACGCCCCGGACCTGGTCCGCCTCGCCGCCTGGTTCCACGACGCCGTCTATCTCCCGGACCGCTCGGAGAACGAGGACCGCTCCGCCCGCCTGGCCGAACGCGCCCTCGCCGAAGCCGGGGTCCCCCAGGAGGCCACGGCCGAGGTCGCCCGCCTGGTCCGCCTCACCGTCAGCCACGATCCCGCCGCCGACGACCGCAACGGCCAGGTCCTCTGCGACGCCGACCTCGCGATCCTCGCCGCCCCGCCCTCCGCGTACGCCGCCTACACGGCCGCCGTACGCGAGGAGTACGGCTTCGTCCCGACCGACGCCTTCCGCGAGGGCCGGTCCGGAATCCTGCGTCAACTGCTGGATCTGCCCCGGCTGTTCAGAACGCCGTACGGGGAACGCGAATGGGAGGCGACGGCCCGCTACAACCTGGCTTCCGAGCTGGAGCTCCTCCATGGCTGAGCTCGGCTGACGTCTGTCGTTTCATCTCCTCAACCGGCCTGTGAAGCCATAAGGTTGGCGCAGCGTCGTCACGGGGAGAGCCTGCGCATGGACAACGAGACCGAACTCACCCAGCCGAGCCTGGAGTTCTGGGTCAGCGACACCGAAGAGGGCGAAGGCGACACACTGAGCATCTTCGGCGGCGGCGGCGGCGGCGGTGGCGGTGGCGGTGGCCCCGTCCTGCGGTCAGTGCCGCTCGGCCCTCTCCGCAAGAACCTCGCGGAAACGGTCGACGCCCTCCAGCAGCTGTTCGCCGACGCCGAGGCCCGGGGCGGCACTCTGCCCCTCGCCGAGGCCCAGCTGTCCTTCCAGGTCACCGCGAGCGGTGGCATCCAGCTCATCGGCACCGGCCAAGTGCAGGGCACCCGCGGGCTGACACTGGTCTTCAAGCGGCCCTGAGGGCGGTTGTCGGATTGACCCGCTACAAGGCTCTGCTCATCGGGGTCGCCCAGTACGAGGCGGCGGGGATCAGCTCGCTGCCCTTCGTCCGGGAGGACCTGGACGGCATGGCGTCCGCCTTGAAGTCGCGCGGCTTCCACCAGGTCCAGGTGGCCCAGGCACCGTACTTCACGCCCAACGTGATCAACGGCGCGGTGTCACGCTTCCTCGCCGCAGCCGGCCAGGACGACCGTCTGCTCGTCGTACTGAGCGGCCACGGGGTGCACGACGACGGCACGGACTACCTGGTCCCCCAGGACTTCGATCCGACCATGCTCGCCGCGCACGACGGGTGCGTGGAAATCGGCTGGGGCCGCAATCTGGAGAACACGGCGGCCGCCCAGGTGGTCTTCCTCATCGACGCCTGCCGAGAGGGCGTCCGCGACGACACCATGGGTACGGCGCCCTGGTCGAGCGGTACCGTCGCGGCCACCCTGCGTCGTAAGGTTGCCTACGTCTACGCCTGCTCGCAGGCCCAGGTGGCCCGCTATGTCCGGGACAGTGACCGGGTCCGCGGCGGGCATGACGTGGGCACGAAACCCGGCGATACCTTCAGCCTCTTCTCCCGCACGGTCACCGACCTGCTGGCCGGCCCGGTCAGCACGCTGGCCGAGTTCGAGACGGCCGCCCAGGAGCGCGTGGACGCCCTCCACACGGCATACGCGAAACCGGGGCCCGCGCAGCGGGTCCGCGTCCGCACCGAGGAGGATCGGGACACCTTCACGCTCTTCCCACCGACCGAGAGCACCGCGGACCTCAAGGGCGCCGAACGGACCTGGACCGAGGCAGTCACGAATCATCACTCCTGGAGCTTCACCGCCCCCGCCCAGGAGCCGAGTGTGACGGCGCTCAAAGCGGTCTGCGGCCGACTCGCAGCCCGCTATGCGCGCGCCTGCGCCGCCGCCGAGCAGAAGATCGTCAACGACCCCTGGTACGACGGCGAGCTGGCCGAGCGCACCACGGAACGCGTCGGCTTCCTGCTGCTGCGCCTGGCCGAAGACACCGAACTCTCCCCGACCGAGGCCGCGCTGCTGGCCGTGCTGCCGTTCGCCGCGCAGGCGCACTGGGCGCAGCAGGCCGCCCACCATGACCTGTCCGAGGCCGAGCTGGACGTGTTCCTGACCTCGTTCCCACGACTGGGCCGACGGCTGCGCACGCTGACACAGAAGCCGTCGGGGGCACTCTCCGACATCCGCTGGTGGGGCGTCCACCGCTGGCTGGTCCAGCACACGGAGGCGTTCACCTGCGAGTTCCTCGCCTGTGACGACGCGAACGTGCCGATGCGCGCGTGGGCGGTCTCGGAGCTGTCGGCCCCACGCCTGCTGGCCTATCTGAAGGAGCAGCGCGTCGCCCCCGCCGCCGTCGCGGGCACCGTCCGCAGCACCGCCCTGGACAACGAACGCCAGGTCGCCCCCAGCACGCCGTACGAACACACGGTCCGCGAGCGACTGGTCTCCGCCCTTCTCAAGGCCGCCCACGCGCTCGCCGTCGACCCGGCCGACCTGCCCGAGGTCCTGGTCGAGCACCTCGGCATCTCCGACAGCGTCTCCCTCACCGATCTGCGCTCCACACTGCGCCAGTCGCACTGGGTGTCCGCGGGCGCCGGCCGCTCGCTGAGCGCACTGTGCGGGCACCCCGCCATCGAACTGGCCCTCAGACGGCACGCCGAGACGGTGGACACGCTTCTGCGCGACATCAACAAGGAGGCGGCGAAGCGCGGCAGTTCCCTGTCCCCGTTGGCCTCCCTGCCTGCGTACGCCGACGCCCAGCAGGTCCGCCCCAGCGGAGCGGCCCCCGCTGAACTCTCCAGCGGCATCCGTTTCCGGCTCGCGGACGACCGCGTCCAGGAACTCCTCATGGGCGAACAGCTCTACGGCGACCGGGCGCTGGCGATCCGCGAGCTGTATCAGAACGGTCTGGACGCGCTCCGCTACCGCACGGCCCGCACGGAGTACCTACGCCGCACCGGCGTGACACCCCCCGAGTGGCGGGGTGAGATCGTCTTCACGGAGGGCGTGGACCCCGATGGCCGCCCTTACCTGGAGTGCGCCGACAACGGCATCGGCATGGGCGTCACCGAACTGAGCCGCGCCTTCGCCCAGGGCGGCTCCCGCTTCGTCGACCTGCCCGAGTACCGCGAGGAGGGCGCCTTGTGGGCCGCCCTCGACCCACCCGTCTCGCACGTCCCGGTGAGCCGCTTCGGCCTAGGAGTCCTCAGCTACTTCATGATCGCCGACGAACTCTCGGTGTGGACCTGCCGGTTGGACCGCGCTGGACGGCCGGGGCACGAACTGAAGGTGACGATCGCGGGGCCCGGAAACCTATTCCGGGTGGAGGACCTGGGGCCTGGGCGGGAGGCCGGGACTCGGGTGCGGTTGTACGGAGTGCCGGGCAAGAAGATCCCGTCCAGCGGGGAGGAGTTGGAGAAGTACCTGTGGGTGTCGCCGTATGTGGTGCGGGCACCCGTGGGTGGACGAGTGTTGCGGTGGGAGCCGGGGGCGCTGGCGGCGCCGGTGGAGGAAGGGGCGAGCGGTGAGCCGCCGTCGGGACCCGAGCGCCTTCGCCTGCGCTACGGGCCGGACTCGGACACCTCTCCTTACGTCTGGTCCCGTGAACTGGGTCGGCAGTTCTCGACCTCGGCCACCGCGTCCAGACCCGGTTCGGTGGCGGCATGCCGGGAGAGCGGCATGTGGTGGACCGACGGCAAGGGCGCAGTCCTCGTCGACGGAATCTCCAATGACACCACTCTGTTCGGCCGTGTGGTCGACCTCCACGGTGCCGCGGCGACCCTTTCCGTCGACCGAAAGAAGCTCAGCCGACACGACGAGGAACTCGTGCGCGTGCGCAGTCTGGCCGCTCTTGACGAACTCTTCGACGCACCTGGCCTGTTGTCTCCCGCATGGCTGGACGCCCTCATGCAACAGGACGCTGAGATGGCGGAGGCAATCACCATCCGCGCGGTGGAGAAGGACATCTCCTGGAAGAGCTACGACTGGACACTGGACGCCGGCAGAACCGGGTTCTTCCCACCGGACCTGCTCCTCCTGCCGGTGGCCACAGGTTCCTTCCCGTGGCCCGAGGGACCGTATGACACGGTCGCGGCACTGCTGATCCTGTGCATGCCGGAGAACGTGTTGCGCTGGCGGCTGTCGGCCCTCCACCCTGAGCTGCCCATGGGGTCCTTGCCGGCGGCCCAGCCGTCGGACCTGATGCTGCTCACCGGGAGCGATCGCGATGCCTGGGCACGGGCCCTGGACGACGTCACGAAAGCCTATGCCGTGCGTGTCACGGGCAGATCCACCACTCATGGGCACCAGAGGTCGCTGACGAGGGAGATACACGACCTCAGGCCATGGCGCCCCGACCAGTTCACCGTCCCCGTGTGTGAAGTGCTCGCCACCGCGGTGAGCCGGTGGAGCGCCCCGGGCCGAGTCGCCTCACGACTGCACTCACTCGGCTACGCCGTGGAAGAATTGGGCCCCTTGAAGGACGCCTCCCTCGACGACCTGCCCCTCCTCACCTCGCACAGGGACATCCGCGAGTTGAGCGGCAACGGAAGACGAGCCGCTTCCTCGTCCGAGTTCGTCCTCCCAGGGGACTGCATCCACCTGGCGCACCTCTACGCGCAGGACCACCCGCGTCAGGCGGCGAACCGCCTCCAGGAGTTGGGATACGTCATTCCCGCGGCCGTCCTCGACACCCTCGTCGAGCCCGACGGGACGGCCGAGACGGTGCGTTCACTTGCCCGGAACCTGATGGGGCATTCCTACGAACAACGGATCTCGCCCGAGGAGGCCCGACAGGTCAGCAGAGGTCAGCTGCTCTACGCGGCAGCTCGCATCGGTTCTCCCACGGAGTCAGTGGCCCGGACGCTGAGGGGCCTCGGCTTCGTCCTGCCCGAGCCGCCGCTCCCCGAACTCACGCCGGCACACGGATACGCGGCAGCGCTCAACAGGAGGGGCGCCAACGTGCCCATGGACTTTGCGGGGATCAATCGACTTCGCCGGATCAACCCCACTCTGCCGAAGCCGGGCAGCGCGGAATTCAGTGCAGCGATGAAAGACTTCGATTTCCCGGACCGTGACAAGGCTACGGTCGCCCCTGGATCCGCCTGGCGGGACCCTTTGCGCCTGGCCCAGGCCCTGCCCGGCTACCACCGTCTGTCCGGCGCCCTGCACGGGGCCAGCACACCCGCTGCGGCCGTCGACGAAATCCTGATCCGTGCCTTCCAGCACGGCCGCGCCCCCCGCTACGACACAGCCAACCGAGCCACCCTCGCCGAAATCGCCTCAGCCGCCCTCCGCGTCCGCCGCCCGTTCCGGGAAGTCGCCGCGAAGGCGACGGAACTCGGTTTCCGGCACGAGGCCGAGGACTGGTGGCCCTGACGGGCCTACCCTTAACCCCGCCGGAAAACCGGGTACCTCCAGGCACCCGCGGCCTCTACCCTGCCCCACATGCAGAACATGGGCGGGGAACGGGTGACGGAGGCCGTCGCGGACGCGGTGGCGGCGCTGCGGACGACGGTGGACCGGGACGACTGGGGCGAGGTACTGGCCGGCCGGGTGGAGTGGACCTGTCTGCAGGTGGCCGAGCACATCGCGAGCGATCTCATCTCGTACGCGGGCCAGTTGGCGGGGCGGGCGCAGAAGGCGTACGTCCCCTTCAACCTCTTCCTGGAGGAGGGCACCGACGCCGAGGGCGCCCTCCAGGTCATCGAGACGACCGGTGTCCTGTTCGCCGCGACGATCCGCAGCACCCCGCGCGAGGTCCGCGCCTTCCACCCGTACCCCTTCCGCAGCGCGAACCGCGAGGGCTTCGCCGCGATGGGCGTCGCCGAGGTCCTGCTGCACACGCACGACATCATGGAGGGCCTGGGCCGGACGTACGAACCCCCCGCCCACCTCCCGGAATACGTACTGACCCGGATCTTCCCCGAGGTCCAGCCGGGCCCCGACGCCTGGCACACCCTCCTGTGGGCCACCGGCCGCGGCGAGCTCCCCGGCCGCGCCCCGCGCACGGAGTGGCGCTGGAGCAACAACCTCGTCCTGCCCACCGAACGCCTCACCCTCCAGGGCGTCACCCCCGCCTCCGCCGCCGACCTCGCGGCGGGCGGCGACGGCGGCTTCGAATGGGTCGAGGACGGCCCCTTCGACGGCACCCGCGAGGCCGCCGGCATGACCATCAAGGCCTACGAAGCAGGCGTCCACCGCCCAGAGTTCGGCCTCTTCACCCTCGTACGCAGGGAGGACGGCCGCGCGATCGGCGGCATGGGTTTTCACGGCGCCCCCGACGAGGACGGCCGCACCGAAGTCGGCTACGACCTCGCCGAAAGCGCCCGCGGCCACGGCTACGCCACCGAGGCCCTGCGCGCCCTGAGCGACTGGGCCCTGGCCCGCGACGACGTCCGCGGCCTCTGCGCGACCATCGAGCCGGACAACGCGCCCTCCCAGCGGGTGATCGCCCGGGCCGGATTCGCACGGGCGAGTGTGGAGGACGAGCAGGCGTACGGCGAGATGGAGACCGGTCTACGGCTGTACGTCCGGCCCGCCTAGGGCGTCCGACACCCGCCCTAGGGACCTAGCCCTCGGACTGCCCATCCCTGGCCACAAATGTCCCTCGTGGAACTAGAGTTGTTCCTCCGGCACAGCTGATGGCGGGCATGGCATGGCTGAGGGGGACAGGTACGGCGTGATGCCCCAGCACAGGGCGCTGCTCATCGGAGCGAGCGAGTACGACGATCCGCGGATCCAGAACCTGCCGTTCGTTCCCGACGACCTGCAACGGATGCGTGACGCGCTGGCCGACCGCGGATTCCAGACCGCCGAGATCGTCGAGAGCCGACGCGGGATCACGCCGAACACGGTCAACAGCCGGATCCGCACGTTTCTGCGCGAGGCGGGCCGAGGCGACACCGTGCTGATCCTCCTCAGTGGACACGGCCAGCACTTCAAAGGGAAGGACTACCTGATCCCGGAGGACGCCTCCTTCGACGTGGAGGTCTTCGCCGAGACCTGCATCGAGATCGGGTGGGAGCGGGAGATCGAGGAATCTCCCGCCGCGCATGTCGTCTTCCTCATCGACGCCTGCCGTGAGGGCATCGACCCGGACACCATGGCCCCGCCAGGCCTGCGCCGTTGGTCACAACGCAAGGTCGCCGAGGCATTGCATCGCAAGGTCGCGTACGTGTACGCCTGCACGGCGCCGCAGTTCGCGCGGTTCGTCCGGCCGAGCGACCAGATCCAGCCGGGGCACGACACCGGGACCCAGCCAGGAGAGTCGTTCAGCCTCTTCTCCCGCGCCGTCGCGGATACGATCACGGCCGATCCGCACGCGCTGCGGCTGCACGACTTCTCCGCACGGGTCCAGCACCGTGTCACGGAGTTGCACCGCGGCTACGGCAAGGACGGCCTCGCGCAGCAGATCACGGTCCGCGCCGACACCCCGCCGGGCGACGGCGACTTCCCGCTGCTTCCCGGCCCTGACCGGCTCACCAGGACCCACCCGTGGATCCGCTCGGTCGAGAAGCACCCTGTCTGGCACCGCACCCCCGAAGGCAACGCCCGCCAGTCGCTCCAGCAGGCCTGCGTCCTTCTCGCGGGCCGCCTGGCCACGGCGTACGAGGACGCCACGCACGCCCTCCACGACGACCCCTGGTACGACACCGAGCTCGCCGAGCGCACCCACCACAGGCTCGGGTTCCTCACCGGCCGACTGGCCGCCGACGCGCCCCTGTCCCCCACCGAGGCCGCCCTCGCCGTGCTGGTGCCCCTCGTGGAGCAGACCTTCTGGGCGCAGGAGACCACCCAGCGCAGAACCCTGCTGACGGACACCGGAGCCTCGGTACCCGAGCACACTCGCTTCCGCAAGTTCGCCCAGCAGTTCCCGCGGCTCAAGCGCAGGCTGCTGACCCTGCGCGACGAGAAGGCGGCGAGCGCGTCCGTGGAGGGCATCCGGTGGTGGCTGCTTCACCGCTGGCTGATCCAGAAGCCGGAGCTGTACTCGGCGGTGGCGCTCAAGGCCCTCATCGGGGACGCGACGACCGGACCCGACCAGCCTTCCTGGGTGGCCGAGGCGCTCTCGGCGGACCGGCTGATGCGGCTGCTCAAGGAGCACCGCGCGGCGCCGTTCTCGACACGGCGCATCCCGGAGCCCGCGCCCCCCGCGGGTGACCGCGGCGAGGACGATGACGTCATCGCCGCCAGTACGGGGGACGAGCACGAGGTGCGCATGGCTCTGGTCTCGGCCCTGGTCAAGGCGGCGTACGCGATGGCCGTGGACCCGGTCGACCTGCCCGAGATCGTGGTCGAGCACATCGGCATCCACGACAGCGTCGGCCTTGGCACACTCCTGGACACCGTCCGTGGCTCCGACTGGCGTATCTCCGGCATGGGCCGCTCCCTCAACGCCGTATGCGCTCACCCGGCCGTCCAGATCGCCCTGCGCGCGCACGCCGGGCGGGTCGACGAACTGTTGCGGGACATCAACCGAGGCGGGCACCCGGCCCTCGTCCCGCTCGGCACCCTGCCGCCCTACGCCGACGGCAGCCTGGTTCGCCTGACCGGGAACTCCCCCGACCGGCTCTCCGACGGCATCCGCTTCCAACTTGCCGAGGACCGCGTCCAGGAACTCCTGATGGGAGAACAGCTCTACGGAGACCGGGAGTTGGCGGTCCGAGAGCTCTATCAGAACGCGCTGGACGCCGTCCGCTACCGGGACTGCCGCACTCAGTATCTCGACCGCACAGGCCGACCGGTTCGCCCCTGGGAGGGCCGGATCGAGTTCGTGCAGGGGGTGGGATCCGACGGTCGCCCGTACCTGGAGTGCCGGGACAACGGCGTCGGGATGGGGCTGACCGAGCTGACGGGCGTCTTCTCCCAGGGCGGCGCCCGCTTCGTCGACCTGCCCGAGTACGTCGAGGAGCAGGCGGCCTGGGCGGAGCTGCCCGACCCCAAACCGACGCTGCATCCCAACTCGCGCTTCGGTATCGGTGTGTTGAGCTACTTCATGCTCGCGGACGAAATCGTCGTGCGGACCTGCCGGATGGGCCGGGACGGGCGTCCCGGACGCCTGCTCCAGGTGACGATCGCGGGGCCCGGGAATCTCTTCCGGGTGGAGGATCTGGGCGAGGGCGAGGAGGATGAATCGGGCACGTCGGTGCGACTGCTGCTGGCCCGGCGGGGAACAACCGTGTCCTGTGTGGAAGCGCTGCAGCGGGTGCTGTGGGTGGCGCCGTACCGGACGACGGCCGGCCATGGGTCGCGGCGGCATGAGTGGGTGCCGGGGAAGCTTTCGCAAACGGCCTACGAGCTGGAACTGGCCGACCGGGGTCTCGGACTGACGGCGGACGGCGACATCGCGCTGGCGTCGGTGGATCCTGACCTGTGGTGGATCGAGCATGACGGCGTGATCCTGGCGGACGGACTCCTGGCGCATGTGGACAACAGCAACTACGAGTTGGATCTTCCCTTCGGCGCCGTGATCAACCTGTATGGCGAGAAGGCCCCGGAATTGTCGGTCGACCGGACGACCCTCCTCGCGTTCGACTCCGACCATGTGGCGGCTCGCATGGCAGACGCGGCACGCGGTCTCACCGATCCCGAACTCCCGCTGCCCAACTCGGAATGGCTGGCCGAGGTCTCCGTCTCGTCGGTCTCGTTCGCCGACTGCGTGGCCGGTCATGCCGAATGCGTCGACCTGCCGTGGCAGCTGGCAGACGTGAAACTGCCGTTCAGCCACGTCGGGTTCTTCCCGCCCGACGAATCCTTGCTCCCGCTGGTGACCGGACGGTACCCGGAGCACGACCGGCACGTGACCTCCTGGTTCCTCTACAACATGCCCGCGCCGGTGCTGCGCTGGCGGCTGCGCACCCTCTACCGCGCGGGCCTGGGCGGACCGGTCTCCCTGCCTGAGACGGAGCGGTCGGACGCCCTCTGCGCCCGACCGTCGGACGGGATCCTGCTCGGTCAGCTCGGAGCCCGTTGGAACCATGCCCTCGACAACTGGTCACGGGGCCCGGACACGGCCGAGCGCTTCTGGGCCAGCCCCTCACGTGCACTCGTGCAGACCGGCTGTGTCAGCCTCGGCATGCTCTTCCCCTGGCGAGATCCCGGCACGGCTCTCGACACCGCAGAACTGTTCGCCCTCAGTGAGTGGTCTGAACGGCCACCGGCCGAGATCAGCGAGCGTCTGACCCGCCTGGGATATCGCGTCGCACCCCTCCAGGGCTGTGCAGCCGTCCAGTGTGACGACCTGCCTCTGTTGCGCCCACTCGGCAACCCGTCCGGCTGGCTGACTCCCGGCGCGCGCCTCTCGGCGGCGCAGGTGTCACTGAGCGCGGCCCAGGCCTCCTGCTCCACGCAACAGGCCGCCCTGCGACTCGCCGAACTGGGATTCGCCGTGCCCGAGCAGTATCCGGTCTGGGACGACTGGACGGACGACGAGTTCGAGATCATCTCCGGCCTGTGGTGGGCTCACTCGACCCGTCCCGGCCCGGAGGCGGCACAGTACGTGTCCCTCGCCCAGCTCGCCTCGGTCGCCCAGCGGACGGGCTGGCCGCTGCAATATGTCGCGGAGCTCCTCGGGGAACTCGGCTTCGTCCTGCCTCCGGACTCCACGCCTCTGCCCGAGTTGAGCGACGACGACCGGGCGATCCTCGGCCACGAAGCCCAAGTGGCTCCGGTGGACGGGCAGGTCTCGTTCTTCTATCTCGTCGCCGTCGCCCGTCGCGCGAACCGTCCCGTCCGCGATGTGGCCGCCCGGCTCCGACAACTCGGCTACACCACCGCAGAAGTACGGGACGAAGAGCCGCCCTCACGCGAGGAGATGACCCTCCGCACTCGAGCGGGACTGCATGAGCACAGTCCTCTTATGCTGAGCACCGTCGCCACCATCGCCCGGAGGGCCGAGATCTCCGTGGCGGCCGCCCTGTCCCGCCTGGAATCCCTCGGATACAGCTGTGAGGTCTCCTCCGACGTCATCTCCCGGTTCTCAAAGCGTGATGCGGACGTCCTGTCCGTCGGCAACACCGCCGACCCCGACCTGTTCGGCCCCGTCACCCCCCAGAAACTGCACGCCGCCACCCTGCACTCAGGCCAGGACGACGAGGAGAAGGTCGCCGCCTCGCTCACCGGCATGGGATTCGAAGTCCTCCCGCGCCCGCCGGAATGGGAACGGGAGCGCGACCTGGAGCGGCACCTAGTGAGGGAGATCGAGCACCCGAGCCTCATGTCTGAGCTCGAACACGCTGGCACTTCCGTCTCCCTGGTCACCCTCGCTGTAGTCGCCACGCGCACCGGCCGAGCGCTCCGCGAGGTCGCCCTTCTGGCCACGCAGGCAGGTATGCGCCACGAGGCCGAAACCTGGTTCAGCCCCGCCCCTTCGGCCGCCGCAACCCCGCCCCCGTGAGCAGCCGCACCACTTCCCGGCTGCTGACCTCCACCGCGCCGGCCGTCACCGCGTCCGCGTATCGGTGCGACGGGATGTCGTAGTGGTCGCGCTCGAAGGCGCGTGTCGGGACACCCAGTTCCTCGGCGAAGGCGTGGAGTTCGTCGAAGGAGGTGTCGCTGATCAGGTGGGACCACATGCGGCCGTGTCCCGGCCAGGTGGGTGGGTCGATGTAGACCGTCACGACGAGGACGCCCCGCCCATCGCGGTGTTCAGCGAGCCGACCGCCGCGACCTTCACGCCCGCCTGGTGGCACACCCAGTGCGGATCGGGGCCGAGTTCCGGTTCGACCTCCAGGGCGTGCGGGTCGCCGGAGCCGCAGACCGGGCAGAGGGGCCAGCGGCCGTAGCGCTCCAGAAGGGCGTCCTGGACGTCCTGGGCGACCAGTCCCGCCACGAAATCCGCACCCTCGGGCCACTGTTCCAGCCACCAGCGCCGCTGTACGACGGAGTCCTCGACCATCGACACCACGTCAGCCGCCGCGACCTCGCCCGCCGCGAGATCGGCGAGCACGAGGGAACGGGCCGTGTGCAGGGTCTGCTCAAGTGGACCGATGGACTCCATGGTGCCATTGTGCGCGCTCTTGACCACGGGCCGGAGCCGAAAATATCTTTCAGTTGTGGCCCAGGAAGTGAAGGAAATTTTCGGCAGTGCGCTCGCGGCGAAGGTGCGCACGCTGGGTCCGTCCATGACGCGTTCCATGCAGCGGGTCGCCGAGGCCGTGGCGAACGACCCCGCGGGGTGCGCGGCGCTCACCGTCACGGGCCTCGCGGAGCTGACGGGGACGAGCGAGGCGACCGTCGTACGGACGGCCCGGCTGCTCGGCTATCCCGGGTACCGCGACCTGCGGCTCGCCCTCGCCGGGCTCGCCGCGCAGCAGCAGTCCGGGCGGGCACCCGCGATCACCACGGACATCGCGGTGGACGATCCGATCGCGGACGTGGTCGCCAAGCTCGCCTACGACGAGCAGCAGACCCTTGCCGACACGGCGGCCGGTCTTGACACCGTGCAGCTGGGGGCGGCGGTCGCCGCGACGGCCTCGGCCCGGCGGATCGACGTGTACGGGGTGGGGGCGTCCGGTCTCGTCGCACAGGACCTCACGCAGAAGCTGCTGCGGATAGGGCTGATAGCCCAGGCGCACAGCGATCCGCATCTCGCCGTGACGAACGCGGTGCAGCTGCGGGCGGGTGATGTCGCGATCGCGATCACGCACTCGGGGGCGACCGGGGATGTCATCGAGCCGTTGCGGGTCGCGTTCGAGCACGGGGCCACGACGGTCGCGATCACCGGACGGCCCGACGGGGCGGTGGCGCAGTACGCCGACCATGTGCTGACCACGTCCACCGCCCGGGAGAGCGAGCTGCGGCCGGCCGCGATGTCGTCCCGGACGAGTCAGCTGCTGGTGGTGGACTGTCTGTTCGTGGGGGTGGCACAGCGGACTTATGAGACGGCGGCACCGGCGCTGGCCGCGTCCTATGAGGCGCTGGCACACAGGCACCGTCGGTAGGCGCCGGTTTCCCGGTAGATGTCAGTTTCGAAGAAAGAGCCGCTCCTCCATGACCTCCAACTCCAACCCCCGTGAACTGCAAGCCCAGTTGGAGACGCTGACCACCGAGGCCTTCCGGCCCGAGCTCGCCGACGTCGACCAGTTGCCGACCCTCGACATCGCCCGGCTGATGAACGGCGAGGACGCCTCCGTGCCCGCCGCCGTGTCCCGGCAGCTGCCGCAGATCGCCGCGGCCATCGACGCCGTCGCCGAGCGCATGGCCCGTGGCGGCCGACTGATCTACGCCGGGGCCGGCACCGCCGGGCGGCTCGGTGTGCTGGACGCCTCCGAGTGTCCGCCGACCTTCAACACGGAACCGGAGCAGGTCGTGGGCCTGATCGCGGGCGGCCCCGAGGCCGTGGTCACCTCCGTCGAGGGCGCCGAGGACTCGGCGGAGCTGGCGCGGGCCGACCTGGACGGGCTCGCGGTGACCGCCGTGGACACGGTGGTCGGGGTGTCCGCGTCCGGTCGTACCCCTTACGCCGTGGGAGCGGTGGAACACGCCCGCGCGCGGGGGGCGTTGACCGTCGGCCTGTCCTGCAACGCGGACAGTGCGCTGGCGGCCGCCGCGGACCACGGCATCGAGGTGGTCGTCGGCCCCGAGCTGCTGACCGGCTCCACCCGCCTCAAGGCGGGCACCGCCCAGAAACTGGTGCTCAACATGCTGTCGACGATCACGATGATCCGGCTCGGCAAGACGTACGGGAACCTGATGGTCGACGTACGCGCCTCGAACGAGAAACTGCGCGCCCGCTCCCGCCGTATCGTCGCGCTCGCCACCGGCGCCGACGACGAGGAGGTCGAGCGCGCCCTGGCCGCCACCGACGGCGAGGCGAAGAACGCGATCCTGACCCTCCTGGCCGACGTGGACGGCCCCACGGCGGCGCGGTTGCTGGAGGAGTCGGGGGGGCATCTGCGGGCGGCGCTGGCGGCGACCACCCGCTAGCGGATCAGCGGCGGACGAGCATCGCGTGGGTGACGTTCGGGGAGCCGACCAGCTCGGACACCCGGTAGCCGTCGATCCCGTCGCCCAGGTCGTCGAGCAGCCGCTCCCCTCGCCCGATGAGCATCGGCGCGATCACCAGGTGCATCTCGTCGATCAGACCGGCGCGCAGATACTGCCGGATGACCGCCGCCCCGCCGCCGATCCGGACGTCCTTGCCGTCCGCGGCGTCGAACGCGCGCCGGAGCACCGCCTCGGGCGGCTCGTCGGTGAAGTGGAAGGTGGTGCCGCCGGCCATCTCCAGTGCCGGGCGCAGATGGTGGGTGTGGACGAAGACGTCGTGGTGGTAGGGCGGGTTGTCGCCCCACCAGCCCTGCCAGGACTCGTCCTCCCACGGCCCGCGCTGCGGACCGAACATGTTCCGCCCCATGATCGTGGCGCCGGTGTTCTGGTCACCGCGGACGAAATAGTCGACGTCGATTCCGGTCTTCCCCGCGGCCGCGTCCTCCGACGCGGCGACGAACCAGCTGTGCAGCTCGTCGCCCCAGCCGACACCGTCGCCGAAGGGGGCGTCGAGCCGCTGGTTCGGGCCGGCCATGAAGCCGTCCAGGGAGATCGTCACGTTGTGTACGCGAACCTTGGGCATGGCCTTCGCCTCTCGGGTGGATGTCCTTCTCTCGCCTGTCTCTCATCTGTGCGTCGTTCAGAGCCTGACCGGATCGACATCCCCACGCATCTTTTTCCAGACCAGGGTGTAGCGCCAGAAGAGCCGACGCCTCAGCCGGGCGCCGGGCAGGACACGGCGGACCTCACGGACGAGCTCGGTGTACGGGACGTCCGGCGGGCGGGTCACGGCGGTCATCGCGACGGGCCTCTCGGCGACCCTCCGCCCCCTGTTCCTGACCCAGCCGTTGATCAGGTTGAGCGGGACGGAGACGAGGCCGAGCAGCCGCTGGACTCCGGTGTCCTCCTGGGCGACCCCGACGATCAGCAAGGTTCCACCGGGGGCCAGCTGCTGCCGCAAGCGCGTGAGGGCCTCGGTGAGCGGGAGGTGGTGGAGTACGGCGACACAGGTGATGACGTCGTAGGGGGCACCTTCGTCGTACGACAGCGCGTCCGCGACGGCGAAGGCGACGGGGAGGCCGGGATCGGTCGACTCCCTCGCCTCACCGATGATCCGCTCGTCGCTGTCGATGCCGTGCACCTGCGTGGCCCGCGTCGCCAGCAGCCTCGCGAGGTCTCCGGCACCGCAGCCGACGTCGAGGGCCCGGTCGAAGCGGCGGGGCAACCGGCGCATGAGCCACGGGTGGTAGTGGGCGTTGTGGGACCAGGGGTGGGCGTCGTTGAAGCGTTGGAGCACGGCGAGTGCGTGAGGTGTGAAGAGGCGCATGGGATCTATTTCAACAGGGCATACTCTCTTCCCTGTTGACCTCTGGATTCGCTCGCGCGACAAGGGGAACATCCGTGCTTGAGCTCGACACACTGCTCGACCAGCTCGTGCCGGCAACCGAGGCGGCGGCCATCGCCTTCGGCGTGAGCGTGCTGACCAGGGCCCAGGACGAGACGGCGGGGGCGACCGTACGACTGGGACAGCGGCTGCTAGGACAGATCCTGAACCGTGGCGCCGCCGCCGATCCGGTGCGGGTCTCCGTCACCGATCTGGCGGAGGCGGGCGAGGACCGGGATCTTCTCGCCTTGCGGCGCGCGGAGTTGAGGATCGCGCTGCGGAACACGCTCCGGGACTGCCCGAACCTGGCCGCCGAGCTGTCGGCCGAGCTCAGGGTGCCGCTGTCGGAGCGTCCCACCGTCAGGGCTGTGGGCGAGCGCAGTGTCGCCATCGGCGGAAACAACTTCGGGCCCGTTTCCACCGGCGACGGCGCGGCGCCCACCCCGTCCTCGTGAGCGACGGTCCGGGTACTGAGGAACCAGCCCCCGTCGAGCCGGAGCCCGTCGAGGCGCCCGGCAACCGGTCGGTGATCGTGCACCGTGACAACTACGCACCCATCATCACGGGCGACATCATCGTTTCCCCGCCACCCCCCGCCCCCGACTCCCTCGCCGGAAAGGCCAACCTGCTCGCGACCCGAGTCGGCGCCCAGCTCAACCACGAGGAGGAGCAGCAGCGATTGTGGGACCCGGTGCCCCTGCCCGTGCGCTGGCGACCTGCACCTCCGAAGCTGACGGGCAGCGAGGTCAGCGTCTTCGGGGCCCCGGCGGAGGCGGTGGACCTGACCGGTCCGCTGGACACGATCATGGCCGTCTTCCGGGACACGGAGCGCGGCAGGATGATGGTGCTGGGCCAGGCGGGCTCGGGGAAGACGATCCTGATCCGGCGTTTCGCGAAGGTCTGGCTGAACGCCCGCTCCCAGACCGACGAGACACCGGTCCCGGTGATCTTCAGCCTGGGATCGTGGAATCCCACCGACACTCCCCTGCGGGCCTGGCTGGTCGACCGGCTGAAGCGGGACCACCCCTTCCTGGCGGGGCCCGGCCCCGCAGGGCCGACGTGGGCCGAGACGTTGTTCGACGACAACCGCGTGCTGGCCGTCCTGGACGGGTTCGACGAGATCGCCGCAGACCTGCGCGCGGACGCGCTGCGCGACATCAGGACCAGCGTCATGCCGCTGCTGCTGACGAGCCGCCGTAAGGAACTGGAAGCCGCGGTGGCGGAACACGGGCTCTTCGACGGCATCGAACTGACCGACCTCACCCTCGCCGACTGTGCCCGAGGCCCGTTGCGCGGTACCGGCTGGAAGGCCGTCCTGAACGAGTTGGGCCGGCACCCCGAGGAACCGCTCGCCGCTGTGCTGACCACCCCTCTCATGGTCACCCTCGCCCACACCGCCCACGGTCCCGGCAGCGATCCGTGGAAGCTTCTGCGGAACGAGGAACTCCGCACCCGGGCAGCGCTCGAAGACCATCTCCTCGGCAGTTTCGTCCCCATCGCCTACGAACGTTTCCTGGGCGCAGGCTCCGCCGCGACGCGCCGACGCTGGCGCCCCGAGCAGGCCCGACGCTGGCTCGGCCACATCGCCACGCATCTGAGAACACTCGACGACGCCCAGGGCACCCAGGACATCGAGTGGTGGCGGCTGGGCACCACCATGAGCCTCCCCTCGCGCATGATCGTCTCGGGCGCGACCTGCGGACTCGTGTCGACGATTCTGCTCGGGCTCGTCTACGGCCTCACGAGCGAGCCCGCGGAAGCGTTCGCGACCGTGCTTCTGAACGTGCTGGGCATCGCGACGGCCTTCGGGCTCATGCACGGATTCGGGACGAAGCTCAAGGTCGGCGGCGGGTTCGAACCGTCGCGCATGGAGATCCGGATCCGCGGCGGAGCGACCAGAGCGCGAGTGAGGGAAAGCTTTCTTCCCAGGACGGTGGGCGGGCTCACGGGCGGACTGGTCTTCGGGGTCGTGTTCGGGCTCAGCGCGTCGGTGTACGCGCGCCTCCTGGCCTATCCCTGGACCACCGCCGCCTGGGTGTTCGGGAACTGGCTCGTGGCCGGGCTCGCTCTCGGACTGGGGGTCGGACTCATCCTCGCGCTCATGGCGGGGCTGGAGGCGGTCGTCAGGCCGGAGGCATCGGTCAGCCCGTCGGACCTGCTGCACACGAACCGCACCACCGTCCTCGCGCAAATGGCCACGGTCGGCGTGCTGCTCGGGCTCGGGTACGGAGTCGTCGTCGCGCTCGTGAACGGCGTGGTCCTCGGGATCCTGGCCGGGATCGCGGGCGCGCTCGTCGTCGGAGTCGGGGTCGGGACGCTCACCGCGTGGGGCCGGTGGATGGTCCTGGTCCGCTTCTGGCTGCCCCTGACCCGGCGGCTTCCGTGGGCGGTGAACACCTTCCTCGACGACGCCTACCAGCGAGGCGTGCTGCGCCAGTTCGGCGCGGTCTACCAGTTCCGCCACGCGCTGCTCCGGGACCACCTGGCCGAGGTCCCGAAGCACCACGGGCAACCTACGACGGGGGATCACTGATGGGCACAAGCAGGCACCGGGCGGCCTTACTCGCCTTTGCGGTCACGGCCGTTCTGGCCACGGCGAGCGCTCACCCCGCTTCCGCCGAACCGGTTTCGCTCACCCTGGACTACACCTGCGCCTTCTCGGGGCTCGGCACCTCACCCGTGACGATGAAGCTCGGCACGGACCTCCCGAGCACGATCGAAGTCGGCGAGCCCAGCCCGGAATCCGCCGTGAACGGCGTGACGACGGTGGACGGGAGCTTCACGCAGTACGCCACGCTGGCGGGCGCGAGGACCGTCGAGGGCTCGCTGAAGGGGACCGCCGACGTGACCACGTCACAGGGCAGCATCCCCCTGACCGTGCCCATGACGATCCCGAGGACCACCGTCCCCGCCTCCGGTTCCTTCGACATCACCGCCCACGGCACCGCGCCCTCCCTCACCTTCAGCAAGCCGGGCAACGCGAAGATCACCGTCGGCGACCTCACCCTGCGCCTCACCCCGAGGGACGCGTTCGGCAACACCACGTGGGTGGGGACGATCGAGGCGTCCTGCACGGTGGACGGCGGGCAGAACACGGTCCTCCAGTCGCTCGTCGTCACCAAGAAGGCCCAGGCCACACCGAAACCAACCAGAGGCACCGGTTCGGGCTCGGGCTCGGGATCTGGCTCCGGCTCCGGCAGCGGCAGCGGCAGCGGCAGCGGCAGCGGGACGGGGACAGGAACGGGCACGGGAACCTCGGCAGGATCCGGCAGTTCGACCTCGGGTACGACGGGCTCGTCCCGTACGACGGCCTCGTCCCGTACGACGACCACGCCGAGCGCGTCGACAGCCGGCTCGGCCAAGCCCTCCCCCCGTCCCCCGACCGCTTCCCAAGGGGCACCGACCGTCAACACGGCGCGAGACGGCGAGACCGCGGCCGCCGCCAAGGACACCCCGCACGACCTGGACCCCAGGAGCCCGCTCGTGCTGACGATGGGCGTCCTCGTCGCGGGTGGCGCCGCGGCCGCCGTCGGCTTCGGTGCCCGCCTGAGGAAGCGCCGCTCCGACGGCACGCACGACTGAGACGCGGCGCTTCAGGGGAGCAGCCCAGTTCCGGGTAGCGCGGCCAAGGCCGTAAACGTGGGGGTGGGGGTGCTGCGCACGGGAGTGGTCTCCAGGGGTACGACGGGGCCGGGCCCCCGACGGTCGTGCCCGTGAGGGCGGTCGGGGGCCCGGCGTGGAATGACTGCCGCAAGGAGTGCGGGCTAGTCGGCGAAGAGCGCGCCGAACTGTGCGGTGCCCGAGGTGGAGACGCCCACCGCGGTCACGGACAGGGCGCGGGAGCCGGTCGTGCCGATCTTCGTGCCGGTGGAGGGCAGGTAGGTCACCGCTCCGTCGCCGCCGTCCTCGTACGACCCGATGACCAGGTCGGCCTTGCCGTCGCCGTTGACGTCGTCGAGCTTGACGTCGGCGCCGAACAGGTCGTTCTTCTCGCTCGTGCCGGGGACGCCCGTCGTGTTCTGCTCGAAGGACTGGAGGCCGGTGGACGTGTTGATGCCGCTCGCCGAGCCGTACATGACGGTGACCATGCCGGCGTTGGTGACGCTGCCGAGGTCCTCGTTCGGGGTGGAGACGACCACGTCCTGGTAGCCGTCGCCGTTGACGTCGCCCAGGTCCAGGTCCCAGCCGAAGGCGTCACCCTTCTCCGAACTGCCGGGCACGTTCCCGGTGTTCTGGGTGATGCCGGTGGTCGAGGCGGGGCCGGACGCGGAGCCGTAGGTGATGCTGACCCTGCCGCCGTTGGAGGAGTCCGGAATGGTCTGGCCGTCGCTGGTCGTGGCGTCCCAGCCGGCGCCGGTGACGATGTCGCCGTAGCCGTCGCCGTTGATGTCGCCGATCCCGGTGACGATGCCCGGCTTGAGGGTCTTGACGCCCGCGACGCTCAGACCGCTCGCGGTGCCGGGCACGTAGTAGTTGGTGTTCCAGCCGTTCGCCGTCTGCGTCTCGTAGCCGTCGACCACCAGGTCGGTCCGGCCGTCGCCGTTCACATCGCCGGCGGTGAGCTGCTGAGGGCCGTACGGGAAGCCGGACGAGCCGGGCATGATCGGCGGCTTGATGGTGTAGCGGCCGCCGGGCTGGCCGGTGGAGCTGCTGAAGCCGCCCTTGTAGACGTAGAGGGTGGCGGACGAGCTGCCGACGGCCAGGTCGGCCTTGCCGTCGCCGTCGAAGTCGCCGGCGGCCAGGGACAGGCCCCAGTTGTCGTGCGAGGAGACGGCCGGGTCCGGTACGTCGCTCGCCTTGCCGGTGAGGCCGCTCGCCGAGCCCCAGAGGATCGCGAGGGCGCCGCCGTCGGTGTCGGTGCCGACCTTCTCGTACGGCGAGGCCACGGCGAGGTCGTCGTACCCGTCGCCGTTGAAGTCGGCGTACGCGGTCGCGCCGCCGAACCAGTCGCCGGCCTCGGCGCTGCCGGGCACGGTGCCGGAGTTCTGGCTGAGGACCGTGCGCTTGGCCGAGGTCACGCCGGAGCCGGCGCTGCCGTAGAGCGCGACGACCTGGCCGGCGTTGGCGTGGCCGCTGACGTAGGCGCCGGGGGCCGAGGCCACCACGTCGCCGATGCCGTCGCCGTTGAAGTCGGCCTTCGCGACCTTGAACGAGTCGGCGGCGGTGGCCGTGGTCACCGAGACCGTGAGCAGACCGCCCGTCAGCGCGGCCGCGGCGGCCGTCGCGAGGGCGAGTCGCAGATGCGGGTGGTGTCTGTGGTGCATGCGTGATTCTCCTGCGGCATGCGGGGGATGCCTGGCGGGCATCCGAGTCGATGGGGTGCGAACCGTCCGTGTTTGCCGGGTGTTGTCCTCAGGGACACGGACGGTTGGCGATCAAGAGACCTCTGGCGGGCTCCGAGGGTTGTACGTGATGTCGAGGATTACGGAGACTGACCCCATGAACCACGCTCAGCTCACCGCCCTGGGCCGCGCCCTCCGTCTGCTCGGCGAGCACGGCGATGCCCTCACCGCGGACACCCCGGACGCCCGGCTCCACGAAGTCAGGGGCGATCTGAAGCGTGCGCTGGACCTCCTTGAGGACAGCGTCACCGCCGCCGCCCCCACCACCCGCTGCGCCGAGCACCCGAACGGCCCGGTCGACGAGAACGCCCCCGACCTGTGCCTGCTGTGCGAGACCCGGCGCCGGGCGGCCCGCCGCGCCGAGATCAACGGGCCCGGCGCCCACCCGAGGACCGCCGGCCCCACCCCGTCCCGCTACGGGGTGCGGGAGGACCGGCCCCAGCCCCAGCAGCGCTGGCTCCCCGAGCTGTGGACCGGCCAGGAGTGGCAGTTGTGCGGGACGCCGAGGCGGGACCGGCACGAGGCCGAGCTCTACCTCAACGCCCAGCGCCGGGGCCCGCGCGCCGCGATGGCGTACCGGCTGGTCCACGAGTTCACCGACTACGAGGTGCTCAGGGTGTGGGGCACCCCGGTCAAGGTGGACATCGAGCCGCTGGGGAACCTCTAGACCGGGCTACTTCAGCAACGGCAGCGCCGGGAAGTCGTACGCCTCCCACAGCCGCCGCGACACCTCGTCCGGGTACGGCCGCACCTCCGGCTCCACGTCCAGGACCTGGGTCAGTCGGCCGTCACCGTCGTACGCCGGCCACCCCGGATCCCCGGTGCGCGCGAACGCCGTCCACGCCGACTGGAAGCGCGCGGTCAGTGCCCTCGCCTCGTCCGGGACCCCGCTCCCCGCGAACAGCAGATTTCCGAGGTCGGCCTCGTAGGTGCCGAACAGCAGCGGGATGTCCAGCCCGTGGCACGCGCCGAGCGCGCCGCCGAACCCCGGTGCGGGCCAGGTCAGTTCGTAGACATGGGCCCGCCCGCCGCCCGCGACCTGCGCCTCCGCCAGCCGCAGGGACGGCATGTTGAACAGCCAGTCCGTCTGCACGCGCTCGTAGAGCGCGGTCGGCGTGGCCTCCGGGAACGCCTCGCGGTAGGCGCGCTCCCCGTCGGGCCCCGGTGCGAACGTCCGCAGGGCCGCGGCCGCCTGCTCCTCGGTGATCTTGCCGAGCTGGTCGGCGAGAACGAGGAAGAGCCGGTACTCGTCCCGGTTGTGCCCGACGAGCAGCTCCACGTCCCGGGCCACGCCCGCCGCCAGCGCCTCCCACGGCGTGCACGGCAGCACCTCGCCGTCGACGACCGGCGAGAAGGGGGTGACGGTGGGTGCCGCCTGGCCCCACCGGTCGTCGTACTCGCGCATCCGCAGGCTCAACCGCTCGCCCGCGGCCGGGAGTTCGAGCGGATCCACGGCCGACAGCGCGGCCGCCGTGGGTGCGAGCCCCGCCTCCTTGGCGATCTCCACCGCGATGTCCCGGGCCAGCTCCGCCGAGAAGTACGTACCGGGCACGCTCTGCGCGACGGCCCGCCCGAACAGCCCGCGCGCGCTCGGCATCGCCAGCAGCGAGGCGACCGACCCCGCCCCGGCCGACTCCCCGAACACCGTGACCTGCGCGGGGTCCCCGCCGAACGCCGTGATGTTGTCCCGCACCCACTCCAGCGCCGCCACCTGGTCCAGCAGCCCCCGGTTCGCGGGCGCCCCCTCCAGCAGGGCGAACCCCTCGATGCCGACGCGGTAGTTGAGGGTGACGACGACCACGTCACCGGCGCGCGCGAGGTGCTGGGCGTCGTAGCCGGGGCTGCCCGAGTGCCCCAGCTTGTAGGCGCCGCCGTAGATGTACACCATCACCGGGCGGAGGGCAGACGGGTCCGTGGCCGGGGTCCAGACGTTGACCGTCAGCCAGTCGACACCGGTGGGCGCCTCCAGCACGCCGGTCCGCCCCTGGATGCCCGCCTCCTGCGGGGGCGGCGGCCCGAACGCGTACGCCTCCCGGGTCCCCTCCCAGCCCCGCACGGGCCGCGGCGCCTGGAACCGCGCGTCCCCGACCGGCGGCTCGGCGAACGGGATCCCCCGGAAGACCACGAGCCCGTCCTCGGCGCGCCCGCGCACGGCTCCGGCCGCGGTGCGTACTTCGAGATCCTCGGCTGACGTCATCGTCGAACTCCTCATGGGTGTGGGCTGCTGGCACCAACTTCAGCCCACACCCCTTGCTTGAGTCAACCAAGTCCGTCCCGAGGGCCGTGCTCCTCCAGCACCGCCCGGGTCCGCTCCTCGTCCAGTTCGTACACCGTCTCGTGCGCCCGCGGGTCCCGCGCGTGGAAGGTGTGGAACACCGGGCTCGCCGGCCCACCCAGCTCCACCAGCGAGGCCGAGGCCCCGCGCACCGCCCGCTCGGTGCCGTACGGCGTGGTCAGGTCGATGCGGTTGACCACCCCCGGCGTCACCCACACCGGCACCGCCTCCAGCATCCCGAACAGCTGGAGATGGAAGTGCCCGGTCAGCACGGTCCGTACGTCACTCCCGCGGATCGCCGCCGCCAGCTCCCCGGGGTTGAGCAGCCCGAAGACGGGCTGGGTGACGGAGAGGCCGAGGCTGATCGGTGGATGGTGGAAGGCGAGGACCGTGCCGCGCTCGGCCGGTGTTCTCAACACTCCCCGCAGCCACTCCAGTTGGGCCGCGCTGATCCGCCCGTACACCTTGCCCGGCACGAGCGAGTCCAGTGTGACGAACCGCCAGCCGTCGACCGTGGTCACCGCGGCCCGCTCCGCGTCCTCGGTCTCCAGCACCACCTCTGGCCGGGCATGCCCGCTCCCGAGCACCTTGCCGAAGGCCTCGCGCTCGTCGTGGTTGCCGGTGGTGCAGAAGACGGCGGCGCCGTGCGGCCGGGCGAAGTCGCCGACCAGTTCCCGCACGGTCGTGTACGCCTCCACATCACCGGCGTTGGCGATGTCCCCGGTGACGACGACCGCGTCGACGTCCCGCAGATGGCGTAGCTCGGCGAGGATCAGCCGCAGGGATTCGGTGGCGTTGACGCCGTTGCTGTTGGGGGCGTCGGTGCGCTCCACATGGGTGTCCGAGAGATGCACTATCCGCATGTCCGTCACGCTATCCGGACTTGGTATATGCGTGCACATAAATGGTGATACCCAAGTATTGACGGCCCCACCCGTTCCCGGCTTTCCCGCTGGGCTGTGAGACCGGCCACTCATGCGTGAAGCCCGCCCCACTGAATGTGGGACGGGCTTCGTCCGGAGCGCCGGGCAGGCCTTGCACCTGCATTTCCCCGCAGGAAGCGGGGCGTCTTTCCTTGGACCACCGACGCGTAGTCGACCGACGGGACTTCACGTCGACCGGCTCGTGATCAAGCATAGCGCAGAAAAAACCGCGGGCGGCACACCCCGCTTCCGGGGAAGTGCCGCCCGCGGCAAGGACGTTGATCAACCAGAGGTCGATCAGAAGTCCATGTCACCGCCCGGCATACCGCCACCGGCGGGCGCGGCGGCCTTCTCCGGCTTGTCGGCGATGACGGCCTCGGTGGTGAGGAAGAGCGCGGCGATGGAGGCGGCGTTCTGCAGGGCAGAGCGCGTGACCTTCGCCGGGTCGATGATGCCTTCCTTGACCAGGTCGACGTACTCACCGGTCGCGGCGTTCAGGCCGTGGCCCGGGGTGAGGTTGCGGACCTTCTCCACCACGACGCCGCCCTCAAGGCCGGCGTTGACGGCGATCTGCTTCAGCGGGGCCTCAAGGGCGAGCTTGACGGCGGCAGCGCCGGTCGCCTCGTCACCCTCCAGCTCCAGCTTCTCGAAGACACCGGAGGCCTGCAGCAGGGCCACGCCACCACCGGCGACGATGCCCTCCTCGACGGCCGCCTTGGCGTTGCGCACGGCGTCCTCGATGCGGTGCTTGCGCTCCTTGAGCTCGACCTCGGTCGCGGCACCGGCCTTGATGACGGCGACGCCACCGGCGAGCTTGGCCAGGCGCTCCTGGAGCTTCTCGCGGTCGTAGTCCGAGTCGCTGTTCTCGATCTCGGCACGGATCTGGTTGACCCGGCCGTTGACCTGGTCCGAGGACCCGGCGCCGTCGACGATGGTGGTCTCGTCCTTGGTGATGACGACCTTGCGGGCGCGGCCCAGGAGGTCCAGGGTCGCGTTCTCCAGCTTGAGGCCGACCTCCTCGGAGATGACCTCGCCGCCCGTGAGGATGGCGATGTCGCCGAGCATGGCCTTGCGGCGGTCACCGAAGCCCGGGGCCTTGACGGCGACGGACTTGAAGGTGCCGCGGATCTTGTTGACGACCAGGGTCGACAGGGCCTCGCCCTCGACGTCCTCGGCGATGATCAGCAGCGGCTTGCCCGACTGCATGACCTTCTCCAGGAGCGGGAGCAGGTCCTTGACGGAGCCGATCTTGGAGTTGGCGATGAGGATGTAGGGGTCGTCGAGCGACGCCTCCATCCGCTCCATGTCGGTGGCGAAGTACGCCGAGATGTAGCCCTTGTCGAAGCGCATACCCTCGGTGAGCTCCAGCTCCAGACCGAAGGTCTGGGACTCCTCGACGGTGATGACGCCTTCCTTGCCGACCTTGTCCATCGCCTCGGCGATGAGCTCGCCGATCTGGGTGTCGGCGGCGGAGATGGAGGCCGTGGAGGCGATCTGCTCCTTGGTCTCGACATCCTTGGCCTGCTCAAGGAGAGCGGCGGAGACGGCCTCGACGGCCTTCTCGATACCGCGCTTGAGGGCCATCGGGTTGGCGCCCGCGGCTACGTTGCGAAGGCCTTCCTTGACGAGGGCCTGGGCGAGCACGGTCGCGGTGGTCGTACCGTCGCCGGCGACGTCGTCCGTCTTCTTGGCGACTTCCTTGACCAGCTCGGCGCCGATCTTCTCGTACGGGTCCTCGAGCTCGATCTCCTTGGCGATGGAGACACCATCGTTGGTGATCGTGGGGGCGCCCCACTTCTTCTCGAGGACGACGTTGCGGCCCTTGGGGCCGAGCGTCACCTTCACGGCGTCCGCGAGCTGGTTCATGCCGCGCTCGAGGCCGCGCCGCGCCTCCTCGTCGAACGCGATGATCTTGGCCATGTGAAGTGGTCCCTCCAGGACTGGGGGTGATTCCTTCGGACCGCGCCCGCGCCCGCGACGGACGGCTCGCCTGCCTCGTGGGTTCCTTCCCCATCCGGCCTGCGGGCCTCACCGACCCGGTCCTTCGTTGTCACTCTCACCTTCAGAGTGCTAACGCCAATGATTAGCACTCGGCATGGTCGAGTGCAAGCGGCTACCGAAGACCGGGCGCCTGGTGATGTGTCGGGGCGGGCCCGTCGGGCGGGTGCGGGTCCGCTGCGGCCGGTCGCGCGGTTCCCCGCGCCCCCGGGGAGTCACAGGGTGGCCGGTGTCCGTCGTCGAGCACCGCTCAAGCGGCCGAGCCGCAGGCATCAGGGGGCGGGGAACTGCGCAAACGCCCGCCCATGCCGAAGGGCTCGTAACCCATGACTCCCCATGGGATACGAGCCCTCCGAAGAAGAACGAAGAACGACGCTGTTGTTACCCGGCGCGTGCTTCAGCCTGTCGCGAGACGGACCATGTCCGCCTGCGGCCCCTTCTGACCCTGCGAGATCTCGAACTCGACCCGCTGGCCCTCTTCAAGGGTGCGGTAACCGTCCATCTGGATCGCGCTGTAGTGGACGAATACATCCGCACCACCGTCGACCGCGATGAAGCCGTACCCCTTCTCCGCGTTGAACCACTTGACGGTGCCCTGAGCCATGCCTAACTCCCCTATTACTGGCCCTTGCACGGACCCGCACTTCGCGGATCCGGGTCAGACCTCACCCCCCACATGGTTGGGGGCGTGCGCCGGAACGCGTCGACCGCGGCTGAATGTATCTGTCCAACTGCCGTCTGCAACAGGTCAATCGGACGAGAATTCTGGACGGAAGGGGTCCGGAATGTAGCGAGAATTCGCCTGAATTCGGGGCAAGTCGGGCCCCATAAAAGACGCATAAGGCACATAAGACGCGCACACTTTGGCTACTTCTCATCGCATGCGAAGCCAGAACTCATATGCATGCGGCATGAAGAAAGCCGCAGCTTCCCCAACTGTACCGCGCTCAACCATAGAGAATTGCCCCCTCCGCTTCTCTCGCGGAGGGGGCAATCAGATGAACACTCGGTAATTACTGTTACCGAAGGTAATGACCAGTCATACGGTCACCCGCCGGCGACGGCCGGGATGATCGAGACTCCGGCCCCGTCGGGCGTCGCCGTCTCCAGCCCCTGCTCGAACCGCACGTCGTCGTCGTTCACGTACACGTTGACGAACCGCCGCAGCTTGCCCTGGTCGTCGAGCACCCGGGCCGCGATACCGGTGTGGTTCTTCTCCAGATCGGCGATGACCTCGGCGAGGGTCCCACCTTCGGCGGCCACCTCGGCCTGCCCGCCGGTGTAGGTGCGCAGAATGGTGGGGATACGGACGGAAACGCTCATGTTCAGACCTCCGGTCAGGTGATCGCCTTTAGGGGCGCGGGACTCTGCTCGATTTGCGGCTACCGCCGCGCGGGCGCGACCAGCCCCCACCGGCCCGCAGACGAACAACGACTACGCGAGACCTGCCTCGCGGAACGAATCAAGGTTGGGACGGATCGTCGCCGTAAGACCCGTACCCGCCACCGCGTCCAGGGTCTTGAGCCCATCGCCCGTGTTCAGTACAACGGTCGTCTTCGAAGGGTCGAGCAGCCCGTTCTCGATCAGCTTCTTGGCCACGCCGACCGTCACCCCACCGGCGGTCTCCGCGAAGATCCCCTCACTCCGGGCGAGCAGCTTGATCGCGTCGACGACCTGCTCGTCGTTGACGTCCTCCACCGCACCGCCGGTGCGCCGCGCGATGTCCAGGACGTACGGCCCGTCCGCCGGGTTGCCGATGGCGAGGGACTTGGCGATCGTGTTGGGCTTCTGCGGCCGTACGACGTCCTGCCCCGCCTTGTACGCGACGGAGACAGGGCTGCACCCCTCGGCCTGCGCCCCGAAGATCTTGTACGGCCTGTCCTCGACGAGCCCGAGCTTGATCAGCTCCTGCAGACCCTTGTCGATCTTGGTGAGCTGCGAACCGGAGGCGATCGGCACGACGAGCTGGTCGGGCAGCTGCCAGCCCAGCTGCTCGCAGATCTCGTACGCCAGGGTCTTGGAGCCCTCCGCGTAGTACGGCCGCAGGTTGACGTTGACGAAGCCCCAGCCCTCGCCGGCCGGGTCGCCGATCAGCTCGGAACAGAAGCGGTTCACGTCGTCGTAGTTGCCCTCGATGCCGACGAGCTCGCCGCCGTAGATCGCGGCCATGACGACCTTGCCCTGCTCCAGGTCGTGCGGGATGAACACGCAGGAGCGGAAGCCGGCGCGGGCGGCGGCGGCGCCCACCGCACCGGCGAGGTTGCCGGTGGACGAGCAGGAGAGTGTGGTGAAGCCGAAGGCGCGCGCGGCCTCAAGGGCCTGGGCCACGACCCGGTCCTTGAAGGAGTGCGTCGGGTTGCCGGAGTCGTCCTTGATGTACAGGCCGCCGGTCACGCCGAGCTCGCGGGCGAGGTTGTCGGCCTTGACGAGCTGGGTCCAGCCGGGGTTGATGTTCGGCTTGGTCGCCACGTCCGCGGGGACGGGCAGCAGCGGCGCGTAACGCCAGATGTTCGCGGGACCCGCCTCGATCCGCTTGCGGAGCTCCTCGGTGTCGTAGGCCGAGAAGTCGTACGCGATCTCGAGCGGGCCGAAACACTCCTCGCAGGCGAAGACCGGGCCCAGCGGGACGCGGTGGCCGCATTCGCGGCAGCTCAGCGCCGCGGCGGGACCCAGATCGACGGAGTTCGTGGTGCTTGCAACAGTCTGCGCAGCCATGGAGGCGAGGCCCTTTCTCCTCATCTTCCTCACGACGCACTTCGCCGTGAGACGGATTTGGCACCTTCCCGAGTCGGGAGCCTCGCGGAGAACGATCGACAGTGATCGCTACGAGAACCGACTGGAGGGTTGCCGGGGCTTCATCGGGCCGTATCCCTCTGCCCCTCTGGATGAGCGGTATGAAGTTGTGAACGGCGGGCCATCCAGGACATGCGATGGTCACCCGCGTTGTTCAAGACTGTAACCGACGACCAGGACAGTTGAGATAGTCGTCCGAACCGCGAGATGGATCACACGCTAAGGAGCCGCCTACGTGCTGGAAGAAGTCGAGCGCTGGCTGAGCACCCGCTCCTGGTCGGTCACCGATCGCCCGCTCCACCAGATCATGGCCGCCAAGCAGCGCACCCGGCAGACGGTCAGCGTCGTGCTGCCCGCGCTCAACGAGGAGGAGACGGTCGGTGACATCGTCTCCGTGATCCGTCACGACCTCGTGCTGCAGGTCCCGCTGGTCGACGAGATCGTCGTCGTCGACTCGGGGTCGACCGACCGCACCTCGGAGGTGGCCGCCGCGGCCGGCGCCACGGTGGTGCACCGCGACGAGATCCTGCCCCGGCTGCCCGCCGTCCCCGGCAAGGGCGAGGTCCTGTGGCGCTCGCTGCTCGCCACCTCCGGGGACATCGTCTGTTTCATAGACGCCGACCTGAAGGAGTTCTCCTCGGACTTCGTCTCCGGGATCGTCGGCCCGCTGCTCACCGACCCCGAGGTCGACCTCGTCAAGGGCATGTACGACCGTCCCCTGGGCGGCGCCGCCGGGCAGGGCGGCCGGGTCACCGAGCTGATGGCGCGCCCGCTGCTGAACATGCACTGGCCGCAGCTGGCCGGTTTCGTGCAGCCGCTGGGCGGCGAGTACGCGGCCCGCCGCAGCCTGCTCGAACAGCTCCCGTTCCCCGTCGGGTACGGCGTCGAGCTCGGCATGCTGGTCGACGCCCTGCACCTGGTGGGCCTGGACGCCCTCGCCCAGGTCGACGTCGGGGTCCGCAAGCACCGCCACCAGGACGGTCAGGCCCTGGGCCGGATGTCCGCCGCGATCTACCGCACCGCCCAGCTCCGGCTGGCCCGCGGCCACATGATCAGGCCCGCCCTCACCCAGTTCGAGCGGGGCGCGGACGGCTTCGAGCCGCGGACGTACTCCGTGGACACGGAGGAGCGGCCGCCGATGGTGGAGATCGCGGAGTACGCCGAGCGGAAGGTCGCCTAGCAGTCGCGTCGCACGGGAGCGCGTTACAGAATGCGGCGTTCCGTATACGGCCCCCCACTGAGCGCAAGCGTACGTTTGAGCGGTTCCGGGCCGGGCTAGGTTGAGGCGTATGGCTTCCACGCACGGTGCTGCTCACGAGGTACTGGTCGCGTCCAACCGCGGCCCGGTCTCGTACGAAGTGGGCGAGGACGGCTCGCTGAACGCCAAGCGGGGCGGCGGCGGGCTCGTCTCCGGTCTGTCGGCGATCGGACCGGACGCGGGCGCGCTGTGGGTGTGCTCCGCACTGTCCGACGGCGACCGCGAGGCGGTACGGCAGGAGGTCGGCGAGGACGGTGTCCGGATGCTCGCGATCCCGGCCGAGGTGCACGCGGACGCGTACAACGGCATCGCGAACTCGGTCCTCTGGTTCGTCCACCATCTCCTCTACCAGACCCCGCTGGAGCCGGCCTTCGACGCGGAGTTCCGGCGGCAGTGGGCGTCGTACGAGACGTACAACCGCGCCTTCGCCCAGGCGCTGGCGGAAGAGGCGGCCGAGGGGGCGGCGGTCCTGGTGCAGGACTACCACCTGTGCCTGGTGCCGGGGATGCTGCGCGAGCTGCGCCCGGACCTCAGGATCGCCCACTTCTCGCACACGCCGTGGGCGCCGGTGGACTACTTCCGGATGCTGCCGGACGACATCGCGTCCCAGGTGCTGCGGGGCATGCTGGGCGCCGACCGGCTCGGTTTCCTCACCCGTCGCTGGGCGGACGCGTTCACAGCCTGCTGTACGGAGTTCGCGGGCGGGCTCGGCCGGACGCGGATCGGGGTGCACGGCCTGGGCGCGGACGCGGACTTCCTGCGCGAGCGGGCGCACCGGCCTGACGTGGACGAACGGATGGCGGCGCTCCGCGAGGAGATCGGCGAGGGCCGCAGGACGATCGTCCGGGTCGACCGCACGGAACTGTCGAAGAACATCGTGCGGGGCCTGCATGCCTACCGGCGGCTGCTGGAGTCGCGGCCCGAGTGGCGGGAGCGGGTCGTGCATGTGGCCTTCGCGTATCCGTCGCGGCAGGACCTGGCGGTGTACCGGGACTACACGGCCGAGGTGCAGCGGGTGGCGGACGAGATCAACTCGGCGTACGGCACACCGGGTTGGACGCCGGTCGTGCTGCATGTCAAGGACGACTTCGCGCGCTCCCTCGCCGCGTACCGGCTCGCCGACGTGGCCCTGGTCAATCCCATCCGGGACGGCATGAACCTGGTCGCGAAGGAGATGCCGGTGGTCTCCGAGGAGGGGTGCGTGCTGGTGCTGTCGCGGGAGGCCGGGGCGTACGAGGAGCTGGGCGACGACGCGATCGTGGTGAACCCGTACGACGTGGAGCAGACCGCGGCGGCCCTGCACGAGGCGCTGACGACACCCGCGCACGAGCGGGCCGAACGCACGAAGCGGCTGACCGCGGCGGCGACGGCGCTGCCACCGGCGCAGTGGTTCCTGGACCAGCTGAACGCGCTGAACGCCGTGCGGCGCGGGTGACCTGCCGAGCGGCCGAGCGCGACGACCGAGGCCGCTGTCCGATCAGGCCGATCAGGCCACCGGCCGCCTGCCCCGACTGCCGAACCTCACCCCGCGGAGAGGGACCCCCATGAGCAGCCATACCGACTCCGATGCTCTGCCGACCCCGGAGACACCCGCCGGCCGGGACGGCCTGCGCGCCCTCCTCGCCGAGCCGAGCCGGGCGGTGATCGGGCTCGACTTCGACGGGACACTGGCTCCGATCGTGGCGGACCCGGAGCAGGCGCGGGCACACCCCGAAGCGGTCTCGGCCCTCGCCGCCCTGGCCCCGAAGGTGGCCTCCGTCGCGGTCGTCACCGGCCGCCCGGCCGAGATCGCGGTCCGCTACGGCGGTTTCGCGGGCGTCCCCGGCCTGGAGCACCTGACCGTCCTCGGCCACTACGGCGCGGAGCGCTGGGACGCGGCGACGGGAGAGCTCACGGCCCCGGAACCCCATCCGGGTGTGGCAGCGGTCCGCGCCGAACTGCCTGCCCTCCTCGACGGGACCGGCGCGTGGATCGAGGAGAAGGGCGGCCGGGCGGTGGCGGTGCACACCCGCCGGGCCCCGGACCCCCAGGCCATCTTCGACGCCCTCCGCGCCCCTCTCACCGACCTGGCCGCCCGGCACGGCCTGATCGTCGAGCCCGGCCGTCTGGTCCTGGAACTCCGGCCCCCGGGCATGGACAAGCGCGTGGCCCTGCTGGCACACGTCCGCGACCTGTCCGCCGGCTCCGTCCTCTACGCCGGCGACGACCTGGGCGACCTCCCGGCCTTCTCCGCAGTGGACGACCTCCGCTCCTCCGGCACCCCGGGCCTCCTGGTGTGCAGCGGCAGCGACGAGGTCACGGAACTCCGCAAACGGGCCGACCTGGTGGTGGACGGCCCGGGCGGCGTGGTGACCCTGCTGCGGGGGTTGGCGGACCAGCTCGCCTAAATCCAGCCCCTCCGGCGTTTGAGGAGCGGGGGTCGAAGGGGCGGCAGCCCCTGGGCACGGGGTCGAAGGGGCAGCAGCCCCTGGGCACGGGGTCGAAGGGGCAGCAGCCCCTGGGCACGGGGTCGAAGGGGCAGCAGCCCCTGGGCACGGGGTCGAAGGGGCAGCAGCC